>NZ_JBTTIO010000032.1:0-38907 GCF_058323355.1 Thiogranum sp. | reverse complement strand
AAGCGCGCAAAGGAGAGAAAATTTACTCAACAAGGCGATTCACAGTACGGTTGATCCCGTTCTTCATCAGGGATTCTCCCGCAGGTGCTGCGCCAGGATAACCTCATAGACCGTTTCCAGCAGTCCCGGCCCCGTTTCACGGTGAATCTGAACCGCACTATCGACAATACCCGTTCCAATCTCGTTTTCTGTCATTAGCCGCCTGTCCCTTTGCGTGCTTTGCGCCTCTGCGAGAGCATCAATCCGGCAAATGACCAATAGCTCAGAGCGCCTCGATCGTTCGAGGCAAAACTGACATCCCGTTGTCAGCGTTGTTTTTCAGGCCTTACAGGCCGTGAAATTTATACAAAATCATAGGCTTGATCGCTTGTCTGCGTCGGTCCTTGCCCACGAATTTTTCCGAGGAGGCATTTGTTTGAGCTGCCGACAGGATCTTTCTGGCAGGCAGGTGAAATATTGTTCCCGGATATGCAGAAATCGTTATAGCAACATGTTGCGTCAGTCTTATCAGGCGCAGCAGCGGCGGGGTAAGAGACGGAAGCTGTTGTTGATAGAGGAAAAGGGTGGTAAATGTTTGCGATGTGGTTACGCAAGAAACCACGCGGCGCTGGACTTTCACCATATAGATCCGTCGTCCAAAGGGTTCGCGCTGGATCTGCGTGCCTTGTCTAACCGAAAATGGCGAAAGGTTCTTGATGAGGCAGAGAAATGCATATTACTCGGCTCAAACTGCCATGCTGAGGAACACCATCCGGACTGCGCATTCGGTTAATATTGCGCAGGCTGGAGATGATCAGGGGGTTACTCGATTTCCAGGAAGCTGCGCAGCTGTTCCGAACGGCTCGGGTGGCGCAGCTTGCGCAGCGCCTTGGCTTCGATCTGGCGGATACGCTCGCGGGTAACGTCGAACTGTTTGCCGACTTCTTCCAGCGTGTGATCGGTATTCATGTCGATACCGAAGCGCATGCGCAACACTTTCGCCTCGCGCGGTGTCAGGCCGGACAGTACACCCTGTGTGGCTTCCTTCAGCCCGGCGCCGGAGGCGGAATCCACCGGTGAGTCGATGGTGGCGTCCTCGATGAAATCGCCAAGATGGGAATCTTCATCGTCACCGATCGGAGTTTCCATGGAGATCGGTTCCTTGGCAATCTTGAGCACCTTGCGCACCTTGTCTTCCGGCATGTCCATGCGATCGGCCAGCTCTTCGGGGGTAGGCTCGCGGCCCATTTCCTGAAGCATCTGGCGGGAGATGCGGTTCAGCTTGTTGATGGTCTCGATCATGTGCACCGGGATACGGATGGTGCGCGCCTGGTCCGCGATGGAGCGCGTGATAGCCTGGCGAATCCACCAGGTGGCATAGGTCGAGAACTTGTAACCGCGACGGTACTCGAACTTGTCCACGGCCTTCATCAGGCCGATGTTGCCTTCCTGGATCAGGTCGAGGAACTGCAGGCCGCGGTTGGTGTACTTCTTGGCGATGGAGATCACCAGTCGCAGGTTGGCTTCCACCATTTCCTTTTTGGCGCGACGCGCCTTGGCTTCACCAATCGACATGCGTCGGTTGATGTCCTTGATTTCGCTTACGGTCAGGCCGGCTTCCTTCTGGATGGCAACCAGCCGGTTCTGTGCGCGCAGGATCTCTTCCTTGTGCTGTTCGAGTACAGATGAGTACTTGTGGCCGCCCTTGATCTGGGAGTCCAGCCACTTGAGATCGGTCTCGTTGTCCGGGAACGAGGTAATAAAGTCACGGCGCGGCATATGCGCATCGTGCACACAGATGTTCATGATGATGCGTTCGTGCGAGCGAATACGATTCACCGTGCTGCGCAGGTTCTGGGTCAGCGTTTCCACCATGCGCGGCGACAGCTTGATGTGCATCAGGTGGTCGACCAGTTGCTCGCGCAGCTTTTTCAGTTTTGCCTGGTTCCTGCTCTTGCTGGCGAGGCCGGTCTGGATCTTTTCGTGCAGGTCTCTCAGTTTGGCAAAGAACTCACGGGTTTCTTCCGGATCAGGACCGGTGTCGACAGGGGCTTCGTCTTCCTCGTCCTCGTCGCTGTTGGCTTTCTTTTCTGCTTCGGCCTGCCGTGAGGCCGGTGTCGGAATGGGTGCTTCAACCGCATTCGGATCGATAAAGGTACTGAACAGGTCGGCAAGACGGGCTTCACCGGCTTCCACGCGATCGTATTCCGCCAGCAACAGGGCTGACGAGGCCGGGTAGCTGGCCAGTGCTGAATAGACCTGGGCAAGGCCATCTTCAATACGCTTGGCGATTTCGATTTCGCCTTCGCGGGTCAACAGTTCAACGGTGCCCATTTCACGCATATACATGCGCACGGGATCGGTGGTGCGGCCAAATTCACTGTCGACCGTGGCCAGTGCGGCGGCGGCTTCCTCGACGGCGTCTTCGTCCGTGGTGGTGGTTTCGCTGGACAGAATCAGCGCATCGGCATCCGGCGCGGTCTCGTGGACCTGGATGCCCATGTCGTTGATCATGCCGATGATGTCCTCGATCTGGTCAGGATCGACGATTTCATTGGGTAGATGGTCATTGACTTCGGCGTACGTCAGAAAGCCCTGTTCCTTGCCTTTGGCAATGAGCAGTTTAAGTTGTGACTGTTGATCCTGGTTTATCACCTGAACTATTCCCCGTATCTTCTGGATGTTGCGCCGACAAAAAGTCAAACGACCATTATAGCTGAAGCTGGCTGTATTAGCCATGTCTGTTACATCGCGGTCGCGCTAGCCGTTTGTTGGGTGCGGCGCTACAAGCAACGCTTTTAACTCATTTTTTTCAGATTCGCTGAGTTCCTGTTGGCGACTCTGAAATAGCAGCAGTTCCACACGGTAGCGGTTCCGTTGTTCTACCAGACGCTGTATGGCGTCCCGAAATTCCTCACCCAGTCCTTCGGGGGGTAAATCCAGTGGCGTACCCGCGAGTCTGGCGAGGTGCTTTTCCTCGGGCTGTCCGCGCCAGTGTTCGAGTATTCCACCTGTCGACAGGTGGGGGCTTTCATGAAGGATTTCAAGTAGCCTGCTGAGCAGCGCAATGCCCGCTACCTCGAGATCCTCAAACCCGCAGGGTATTTGTACGGTTTCCGCCAGTTGCGGCTGTTCCAGCAGCAGGCGTATTGCCGCTCGAACCGGGCTGCGTCCGCTATGACCGGTTTGAGGCCGCGGAGGTTCCTGTTGCTGTGTATTTCCACCGCGAAATACACGGTCTTGCAGCTTTGCCGTATTCATGCCGCTGCGTTCGGCCAGTTGATTGAGCATCAGGTCCCGGAACACCGAGTCCGGCATGCTCTGTAGCAGTGGTTTGGCCAGTTCAACCAGTCTTGCGCGTCCGTCCACACTTCCCATATCGACCTGTTGTTGCAGGTGTTCAAAGAAAAAGTGTGAAAGTGGTACCGACTCGACAGTTTTTTTCCGGAAAGCCTCTGTACCGATGCTGCGTACCAGGCTGTCGGGGTCTTCCCCTTGTGGCAGGAACAGGAAACGTGCCTCCCGGCCATCACGCATCACTGGCAGGGCGTTTTCCAGGGCGCGCCAGGCGGCACGGCTGCCGGCGGCATCGCCGTCGAAGCAGAACACGACCTCGCGAACGGTGCGATACAGGCGCTCCAGGTGGTCGGGTGTGGTTGCCGTGCCCAGCGTGGCCACCGCATGGGTCAGGCCGAACTGCGCCAGTGCCACCACGTCCATGTAACCCTCGACAACCAGCAGGCGCTCCAGTTTCTGGCTGGCCCTGCGCGCCTCGAACAGGCCATAGAGCTCCTGCCCCTTATGAAATACCGGGCTTTCCGGGCTGTTCATGTATTTGGGTTTTTCATCTCCCATCACCCGGCCGCCGAAGCCGATGGTGCGACCGCGCCGGTCGCGAATGGGGAACATGATGCGGTCGCGGAAGCGGTCGTAGAGACCGCCTTCGTCACGTTTGACCAGCAGGCCCAGTTCCACCGCCAGTTGCTGGTTGTGGGTGTCGCTGCCGAGGAACTTCAGCAGTCCGTCCCAGCCGGGCGGGGCGTAGCCGAGGCCGAAGGTGGCAGCAATCTCGCCACTCAGGCCACGCTCCTTCAGGTAGTTAATAGCGCGTTCTGCCTGTGCATGTTCGCGCAGCTGGCTGCGGTAAAAGCGATCCACACGCTCCAGCAGGGAGTAGTGGTCGTCACGGCGCGGATCCTTGCGGGGGGCATTGCCGTCTTCGCGCGGCACCTCGACGCCAATGCCACGCGCCAGTTCCTCGATGGCCTCGGGGAATTCCAGGTGGTCATAATCCATCAGGAAGCCCACGGCACTGCCGTGTGCGCCACAGCCAAAGCAGTGATAGAACTGCTTGCTCGGGCTGACGGTGAAAGAAGGCGTTTTTTCGTTATGAAACGGGCAGCAGGCCTGGTATTCGCGCCCGGCCTTTTTTAACGGCACCCGGGCGTCGATGACTTCGACAATGTCGACGCGGTTGAGCAGGTCATCGATGAAGTTTTGCGGGATGCGGCCGGACATGAAGCCTATGGTAGGGGATGCGCAGGGCAGGGTATAGGCGCAATAACGGGGCTCTGGTGAGGTAAATCAGCTGGACAGCCGGGCCTTGATCTTGCCGCTGACGGCGCCCATGTCGGCACGGCCCTGCAGCTTGTCCCTGAGCTGGCCCATGACCTTGCCCATGTCTTTCATGCTGGCGGCGCCGGTGGCTTCGATGGCGGCATCGATCAGGCTGTCGATTTCCGCCTCGCTGAGCTGTTCGGGCAGGTAAGCCTGGATGATTTCCAGTTCGAAACGCTCCTGCGCGGCGAGGTCTTCGCGGCCGGCTTTTTCGTACTGTTCCAGCGAGTCGCGGCGTTGCTTGGACATTTTGTCCAGCACCACGGTGATCTGCGCGTCATCGAGTTCGATGCGCTCATCCACTTCACGTTGCTTGATGGCGGCCAGAATCAGGCGCACGACGCCAAGCTTCTGCTTGTCGCCGCCACGCATGGCAGCTTTCATGTCCTGCTGGAGGGTATCCTTGAGGGCCATGTTCAGGCAGACAAAAGGGGCTTAGTACAGGCGGGTGCGACGTGCGTTTTCGCGAAACATCTTCTTCGCGTGGCGCTTTACGGCAGCGGCTTGCTTGCGCTTGCGTTCCTGGGTGGGTTTTTCGTAGAACTCACGGCGGCGGACTTCCGACAGGATGCCGGCCTTTTCACAGGAGCGCTTGAAGCGACGCAGGGCGACTTCGAAGGGCTCGTTTTCGCGTACTTTGACTTGTGGCAAACCAGTTCCTCTACAAGGAGATTTCAAGGGGCGCGTAGTGTATCAGCGCCGGAGGAAAAGGTAAAATTTTGCTGTTTTTCTGTATAATCAGGTGCCTGAAAGGCTGTTAGCAGAGAGTGTACGCATGGATAAAAGCAAAATGGACGAACTGGTGGCGGCCACGCACAGGTCCCGGGATGCGCGGGAACTGGGCTATCGGGAGCAGGCGCTGAAGCTGTATCCGTGGATTTGCGGTCGTTGCGAACGCGAATTTACCCGTGAAAATCTGCACGAACTGACGGTGCACCACCGCGATCATAATCATGACTATAACCCCAGCGATGGCAGTAACTGGGAGTTGCTGTGCCTGTACTGTCACGATAATGAGCACCAGCGTTTGCTGGAGGCGGACCAGCAGGGCACTGGCAAGCCGGTATCCGCCGGGCCGGGTGCTGCACCCACCAGTACTCACAAACCGTTTGCCGGGCTGGAATCCCTGTTAAAAAAATAACCCCGGCAAAATCCCGGTGAAAGGCGTGATTTGTACGTCATGCCGGCGCAGGCCGGCATCCAGCGCATCCGCCTGAGCCACGATGTCGCCGGTTTCGGTGCGGGTCGGCGACCGGTACCATACCCGCCATGCGTATCCTCGGTATTGAATCTTCCTGCGACGAAACCGGTCTGGCCCTGTTCGACACCGAACAGGGCCTGCTGGCGCACGCCCTGCACAGCCAGATTCCCCTGCACGCGGAATACGGTGGCGTGGTGCCGGAACTGGCCTCGCGCGATCATGTACGCAAGACCCTGCCGTTACTGCGCAGGGTGCTGGAGCAGGCAGAAACACAGCCACAGGATATCGACGGGGTGGCTTATACAGCCGGCCCCGGCCTGGTGGGTGCGTTGCTGGTCGGTGCGTCCATCGGCCGCAGCCTGGCGCTTGCCTGGGACGTGCCGGCGGTCGGGGTGCACCATATGGAGGGTCACCTGCTGGCGCCCATGCTGGAAAATCCCGCACCGGATTTTCCTTTTGTGGCGCTGCTGGTGTCAGGCGGGCATACACTGCTCGTCGAAGTGCAGGGGATCGGCCGGTACAAAATTCTTGGTGATACGCTGGACGATGCAGCTGGCGAGGCGTTCGACAAGACCGCCAAGCTGCTGGGGCTGGATTATCCCGGTGGCCCGGTACTGGCAAGGCTGGCCGGGAAAGGGAATCCGGGGCGCTTCAAATTTCCTCGCCCCATGACCAACCGGCCGGGACTGGATTTCAGCTTCAGCGGTCTGAAAACCTTTGCCCTGACAACCTTCCAGGATAACGACAAGGACGAACAGACGCGTGCCGATATCGCCCGGGCGTTTCAGGATGCGGTGGTGGATACCCTGCTGATCAAGTGCCGCCGTGCCCTGCAACAGACGGGCGTCATGCGGCTGGTGATCGCCGGTGGCGTTGGCGCCAACCGGGCGTTACGTGAGGGTCTGGAGCGGATGACGGGAGAAACGGGTGCGGAGCTGTTTTTCCCGCGGCTGGAATTCTGTACCGACAACGGCGCCATGATTGCCTACGCTGGCGCCTGCCGCCTGCAGGCCGGCGAGCGACAGAGTCAGGAAATCGAGGTACGCCCGCGCTGGTCGCTGGAGGAATTGCCGGCGCTGGCGATGTCGTAAGGATCGGCGGGGCGGCGAAAGCTGGTCTGTTACTGGACTGTCATGCCGGCGCAGGCCGGTATCCACGGCGCAGGAACTTCTTAATCCGGGTTTTCCGGGGCATTTTTATCGTTGCTAATACTACCTTCCTCGCCGCGTAGCAGATTGCGGATATTTGAGCGATGCCGCCAGAACAATAGTGTACCCATGAAAATTACCGCCGCCAGCAGCACCGGCTCGTCAGGTTTCAGCCACAGGACATACAGTGGCGTAAGCAGGATGGCGATTAACGCGGCCAGCGATGAAATTTTGAAGCCCTTGGCAATCACCAGCCAGCTGGTAATCGTCAGTAATCCCACCGGCCAGTACAAACCCAGCAACACCCCCAGCACTGTGGCCACGCCCTTGCCACCGCGAAAGCCGAAGAACACCGGGTACAGGTGGCCCAGGAAGGCAGCCACGGCCACAGCCGATTGAACGGTCATGTCTGCGCCCAGCGCCTTTACCGCCAGCACCGGTAACAGTCCCTTGAGCATGTCGCCCGCCAGCGTGATGGCGGCTGCTTTCCTGCCGCCGATGCGCAGCACATTGGTCGCCCCCGGGTTACCGGAGCCGCCGCTGCGCGGGTCGGGCAGCCCCATCAGGCGACAGGTAATAATGGCCGAAGACAGCGAGCCGAGCAGGTAGCCGGCCAGTGTGTAAAGCAGGTTGGTGATCATGTGGCTATTGGAAGGCTTTAGCCGGCCCTGGTCAAGCCGTCCATCCACAATCCCCGTGCTGGTTCAATCCAGGTAACCTGTATATAGTTGGCAGCCTCTGAAGTGCCTGAAAGTTTCAGCTATGGATATCATTTTTATTCGTGACCTGCGTATCGATACCGTAATCGGTATCTACGACTGGGAACGCGCCATCAAGCAAACCATTCATCTCGACCTGGAAATGGCAACGGACATTGCCAAGGCGGCGGCGAGTGATCACATCGATGATACGTTGAACTACAAGGCTGTCTCCAAACGCGTGATAGCCTTCGTGGAAGAAAGCCGTTTCCAGCTGGTTGAAACGCTGGCAGAGCGGATCGTGGAACTTGTACTCAGCGAGTTTGATGTGCCATGGATGCGATTGACGCTGAATAAAGGCGGGGCAGTACGTGGCGCCCGGGGCGTGGGTGTCATCATCGAACGCAGCAAAGGGAGTTGAGTGAATGACCAGAGCCTATGTCAGTGTCGGAAGTAATATCGACAGGGAAAAAAATGTCGCGGCGGCGATCGAGCGCATGCAACAGGAATTCGGCGAGCTGGAATGTTCGCGTACCTGGGAAACGGCCGCCGTCGGTTTCGAGGGTGACCGGTTTTATAATCTTGTGGTTGCTTTTGATACGGCCTTGTCCGCGCAGGATCTGGCAAAGCTGTTGCGCCGCATCGAGGACGAGCTGGGTCGTGACCGCAGCGGCGGCAAGTTCAGCTGTCGCAGTATCGACCTGGATCTGCTGTTGTTCGATGACCTTGTGCTCGATGAAGACGGACTGAAACTGCCGCGTCCGGAAATCCTCGAATATGCCTTTGTACTGCGTCCGCTCGCAGAGATCGCCGGTGACATGAAACACCCTGTTACCGGTTTTAGCTTCGCGATGCTCTGGGATTACTTCGATCCCACCTCGCAGCCCATGTGGCCGGTTGAGCGCTGACGCCCGTCGATGTCGAACCAGGCGACGCCACCGGATGCCGAGGCATGTGCGCTCAGTGCCCGGCTGGTGGAGCGTATCAGCGGGCTGGCTCAACAGCGCGGCGGCTTTCTTCCTTTTGATGTATATATGGATGCTGCGCTGTATACACCCGGCCTGGGGTATTACAGTAACGGCCTGACGCCGTTCGGCGAGCAGGGTGATTTTGTGACAGCGCCGGAATCCGGCGACCTGTTTGCGCGTTGCCTGGCGCGTTCCCTTGTTCCCGTGCTGCAGCAGCCCGGTGCTGCGCTGCTGGAGCTTGGCGCCGGTAGTGGTGTTCTCGCCGCCGATTTACTCGCTGCCCTGCAGGCACGGAATGCGCTACCTGAACGTTATGCCATTGTCGAACGCAGCCCCGCCATGCGTGCCCTGCAGCAGGCGCGGATGGCGCAATTGCCGGAGACATTGCAGGCGCGGGTCGAGTGGCTCGAGGAACTGCCGGGACAATGGACGGGGGTTATTTTCGCTAACGAGGTGGCTGATGCCTTGCCGGTCAAACGGTTTCACTACCGGGAACGTGGTGAGGTGTTCGAGCAGGGCGTTGACCTGTCCGGCAGCGCATTGCGGTTGCAGGAAATCGAGGCAGAACCCGGCGACAGGGCGCGCATCACAGCGCTGGCACAGCAATACGGCTGGGAGGGTGACTACCGGACAGAATACTGCCCGGCGCTGAATGACTGGGTTCAAAGCCTGGCGAACTGCCTCAAACAGGGTCTGTTGTTGCTGGTCGATTACGGTTACGGGCGTGCCGAGTATTACCACCCACAGCGCAGCATGGGCACTCTGATGTGCCACTATCGCCACCAGGCGCATGACAACGTACTCTGGTATCCCGGTCTGCAGGACATCACGGCATTTGTCGATTTTACTGCGGTGGCGGAAGCGGCCACCGACAGCGGTGCGGATTTTGTCGGCTACACCAGCCAGGCGCGTTTCCTGGTGGGCGCCGGTATTGACCGGGTCATGTCTGAAGCCGACCCGCACGACCTGCCACGGTTCCTGAAAATGACCAGCGACGCCAAGCGACTGATGTTGCCCGGTGAGATGGGCGACCGCTTCAAGGTCATTGGTTTTTCACGAAACCTTGACGTGGAAGTTCCCGGTTTTGATTCACAGGACCTGCGCAGTCGGTTATAAAGCACATTCATAATAACGAAGTTGAATCATGGATACGCTGCACGCTATCGTCCTTGCCCTGGTGCAGGGTCTGACAGAATTTCTGCCAATCTCAAGCTCCGCCCATCTTATTCTGGTGCCTGTGCTGCTGGGCTGGGAAGACCAGGGGCTGGCATTTGACGTTGCCGTGCATTTCGGCACCCTGACAGCCGTAGTGGTGTACTTCCGGCGTGAGCTGCATGGCATGTCCGTGTCGTGGCTGGAGTCACTGCATACCCGTAACCCTGACCAGGAAGCCATGCTCGCCTGGGCCGTGCTGCTGGGCACCATTCCGCTGGGGCTGACCGGGCTGGTATTCCATGACGAGATTGCTACCTACCTGCGTTCGCCGCTGGTGATTGCCAGTACCACCATCCTGTTTGGTCTTGCGCTCTGGTATGCCGATGTGAAAGGTGTGCAGACACGCTGCGAATATCGCATGGGCCCATGGCGTGTAGCCGCGGTTGCCTTTGCCCAGGTGCTGGCGCTGATCCCCGGTACCTCGCGTTCCGGTATAACGATGACAGCGGGGTTGCTGGTGGGGCTGGATCGCAAGGCGGCCGCGCGCTTTTCTTTCCTGCTGTCAGTGCCGGCCATTGCCATGGCCGCGCTTTACGAAACAAGGAACCTGGTCGAAGCCACAGAGCCGGTTGAATGGAAGGCCATGGCAATCGCTATCGTGCTGTCAGGACTGAGCGCCTATCTGTGTATTCATTATTTCCTCAAGCTGCTTGACCGGGTTGGCATGTTGCCATTCGTCATCTACCGGTTATTTCTCGGGGTCGTGCTGTTCGCACTGTTTTTGTAGATGTTGTTTCCGGCAGCCTGGCGCTGCTTCAGTGCACGTTTGATTTCCTGGCAACGTTTTTCCTTTATGGCAGCACCGATTGCGGGGCCTTTCAGTGAGCTGTCTTCAATATCGGCTGCGCTGATAGCGGCGGCCTTTTGTCTGGCATGGTCGAGTTGCTGCGCGCGGTTGCGGGTGATGCGTTCCGTGATGACATAAGTATCGAGCAGTTTGTGCCAGCGGGCGGGATCGTGAAGTGCACGCGTGGATTCCATGATGCCCAGTAACGCGCAGGGATCATTGCTTGTGATGCTCGCTTCGTGCTCGATGGCGTTGACGGCCAGTGTCAGGTAGTCGCCGGGTATACGGAAGCGTTGGCAGATGGTTTTTGTGTTGGCGATACGTTGTGTAGTTGACTGGTCAGCTTGCAATGACAGTAGCAGTACCGCAAAGCGAACCTGTGTGTCGTGGGTTTCTTCCGCGCTGTGTCTGAGTGCAGCGAGTGCGTCCGGGAGTGTATCCGGTTTTGTGTGGGTGCCGGTATTGTTGGCCCATGCAGCCTCGATTTCCGGGAACAGAACCGTCAGTGCACCGCAGCCGTGTAACACGGTAAAAAACTTTTCCGGTGCATCGGTCGCCAGCGCTTTTTCCAGTTCGGCCCACACCCGTTCAGGCACCAGGTGGTCGACTTCACCCTCCGTCACCATTTTTCGCATCAGGGCATTGGTGCCATGGGTGACGCTGAAGCCCATTTTCCCGAAGCGTGCGGCAAAGCGCGCCACACGCAGGATGCGTACCGGGTCTTCGGCAAAGGCCGGGCTGACGTGACGTAGCTTGCCGAGTTGCAGGTCTTCCTGACCGCCGTAAGGGTCGATCAATTCACCTTCCGGACTTTCGGCCATGGCGTTGATGGTCAGGTCACGGCGCTTTAGATCCTCTTCGAGCGTAACGTCAGGTGCAGCATGAAAGGCAAAGCCTTTGTAACCGGGCGCGGTTTTTCGCTCGGTGCGGGCCAGGGCGTACTCTTCTTTCGTTTCCGGTTGAAGGAACACGGGGAAATCCTTGCCGACCTGTTTGTAGCCGAGATCGAGCATTTCCTGCGGTGTGGCGCCCACCACCACCCAGTCACGTTCCTGGACGGGCAGTCCGAGCAGCTTGTCGCGTATGGCACCGCCGACCAGGTAAATTTTCATCCGTGGCGGCGGGCGCTGGTTCGAAACCGGAAGTAACGGGCACGCATGCTGGCGTCACCCAGGTAGGTGGGCACAACCGACTCCACCGATCGCAGCGGGAGGCCGGGTTCGGGTAGCGCGTTGTTCCTGCACACGCTGTCAATTTGCAGGGAGTAGTAGTTGTCCAGGCTGAACGGTTTGACGGGTAGCAGACCCAGCATCATGGCTTGCAGTCGCGAGAGGATATCGGGTAATTCGATCACTATTGTCCTGCGCCCGGTAAGGCGTGCCGTGTAGCGCACCAGTTCGCCAAGGCTGTATTCCCGTGGACCGCACAGGTCCAGTCGCTGACCAACCAGGCTGTCATCCTTCAATGCCGTGACGAAGGCATCGACGACATTGCCAATATAGACCGGCGAAAAACGTGCTTTGGCACAGGCCAGCGGGAACACCAGCGGTGACATCGCCAGCAGTGAGGCGAAGCGATTAAAGAAGCTGTCACGCGGGCCGAAGATCACCGACGGCCGGAAGCTGGTGGTATCGATGCCCGGTGTCTGGTGTACCAGGTCTTCGCCGGCACCCCTGGTTTTCAGGTAACGGCTGTGTGATTCATTCACGTTGGCGTTGAGTGCGCTCATGTGCAGCAGACGTGTCACGCCGACCTCGCGCATGGCCTTGACGACAGCGCCGGGTAGTTCGACATGTGCGGTCTGGAATCGGCTTCTGCCGGACTCATTGAGGATGCCGACCAGGTTGATGACCACGTCGGTATCACGCAGCAGGGCGGTCAGGCGGTCGTGGTGACAGGGGTTGGCTTCCACCAGTCGCACGTTGGGGTGCACGCGGAACTCACGGTGCCGTGCCGGGCGCCGGCTTGGTACGGTAACACTGTGGCCCAGATCAGCCAGCCGGAAAACCAGGTGCGAGCCAACAAAGCCCGTGCCGCCGAGTACACAAATACGCAATGCTTTCATGTCATGCCTTTGCTGTGATGGATGGGGTGACCGGGCACAGAGTTTACGGCGGTTTGAAATTATGTCTAGCGGGTGGGCTGTCAGTAGCGTTCCTGCACGTCGGGAAGACGTTGTGACAGGCGTGTCAGCGGCTGTGACAGCCGCCAGTCGAAAATAGTGGCGTAGGCCAGCACCTGTTTGACGTAGTTGCGGGTTTCGCGGAACGGAATATTTTCCATCCACAGCGGTGCGGGCAGTGAGCGGTCGGAAGGCAGCCAGCGGCTGACCCGGTGCGGGCCGGCGTTATAGGCGGCGGCTGCCAGCACCGGTGAGCCGTTGTAGCGTGTCATAAGGTGATTGAGGTAGGCGCTGCCAAGACGGATATTCTGGTCTGATTTCAGCAGTGCGCGGTTGCCGCCATAGCGGATGTTCAGGCTGCGTGCTGTCTGTCTGCCGGTTGCTGGCATCAGCTGCATCAGGCCAAGTGCGCCTACGGCGGAATGGGCGTCTTCCATGAAGGCGCTCTCCTGGCGGATAACCCCGTAGATAAGTGCCGGGTCGAGATTGTATTGCGATGCCGTGGCAAAAATCGATTCGCGGTGCGGTAGTGGAAAGCGCAGTGCCAGGTCGTTCCAGTTGCGTGCCTGCGCCGCGGTAATAATCGCGCGGTCGTGCCAGCCCCAGCGATGCGCCAGCACGGCAGCCTGTTTGAGTTGTTCATTGCTCAGGCTGGATGTGGTGTGGAACCATTCACGGCGTGCATCCAGGCGTTTACCGATGAAATAAAGTTCCCGCGCGCGCTGGAAGCCGGGTTGCCGGGCAAGTACAGCTAGCTGTTTTTTATCGACCTTCAGGCGGGCGTCATTCATCTGGTAGCTGCGCCCCAGTTTGTCTGCCGCAAGAAACCCGTAGTAATCACGCTCCTTGCTGAGCTGGCTATAGATCGTCAGTGCATCACCCTTTGAGCCAAGTTGTTCCAGTGCCCAGGCACGCCAGTAACGCCACTCCGGTTTGTTGCGTTCATCGGTGGGTAATTTTTCTATCCAGTACTTAACATCCTTCGCATCCTGGCGCATCAGCGCATTGCGCACGCGCCACTGACGAAGGTCGCGGTCTACCGCTGAATCGGGGACTTCCACGAGCCAGCGTTGCGCCTGCGGTGCGTTATCCAGTGCGGCCGCCAGGGCAATGCGCTGAAGTACCTTTGCATGTTGCGCGTTGCTGAACCTGTGGCTGGCGCGTAGCGATTGCCAGTGCCTGTAGGCCTGTTCCGGCTTGTGCCGGGCCAGTCGCTGTATGGCGTGCACCAGGATTTCACGAACCAGCGGCGTGTCCTCGCTCGCCCACGGGCTGGACAGTGCAGCGGTCGGGCGTCGGTGGGCGCGGTACCAGCGATTGACCCATTCACGATCTTGCGCAGACAGCTGTTTGGCCAGGTAGGCTGCAAGGCTCGACTTCTGGTTGGCAAACGCCAGTCGCACGCGTTCCCAGATGTGCGCACTGGTCAGGCGGGAACTGGCGGAAAGCTGTTTGAATACAGGGGTGCAGGCGTCGGGCTGGGAATGGCCGACCATCCAGAGTTTCAGCGCATCATTGAGCGCAGCATCACGCTCCTGTCCAAGCTCCAGGCGTGCGCGGATTTCATGGCATTGCAGGGTGACCGAGGTTTGCGGCCAGTAAAAGGCCAGGTAATTTTTCCAGTCACCGCGCCGCGCCAGCTGGCGTAGCCAGCTGCTGCGCAGGCGGGTGGCGATCAGCTGGCCGTTATAGAGCTGGAAGAACTCGCGAACCTCGCCGGGCTTTGCCCGCTTGAGGCGGCGTTTCAGTTCCCGGTAGTCCAGGTAGCCATACAGGGGGTAGCCAATGAGTTTTTGCTTCAGGCGTTTGAGGGTTTTTGTATCACCGGTCTGCAGTGCTTTTTCGGCGCGCAGAAAATCATCGCGCTGTCGGTCCAGTGAACTGGCAAGGCTCTGCTGTACCGGCGACAGGGCCAGCAGCATCAGGCACACCTTGATGAAGTGGTACATCATCGGGGTCGACATTCCGTGTTGAACAGCATGGTTGCTCCTTCACCCTAAAAGAGTTCGCTCAAAGGTACAATGGCCGCATGGACGTTTTCTACCTTTGGACAAGTTACGCAGCACTGGGCCTGTTTGCCGGGTTAACGGCCGGTTTGCTCGGTGTTGGAGGCGGTCTGGTGATTGTGCCGGTGCTGGTGGCCATATTTGCCGTGCGGGGATTCCCGGAAGCCGTGATTATGCCCCTTGCACTGGGTACTTCGCTGGCGACGATCGTCTTTACTTCAATATCTTCACTTCGTGCCCATCACCGGCGCGGCGCGGTACTGCTGCAGCCTGTGGCTTACCCATTGCACTGGTGGGTGCACTGGGTTTTATCCTGGCAGGTAGCGGAGTCAAAGGGCTACCGGAAGGGAGTAGTGGTTTTGTCTACTGGCCGGCTGTTGCAGTTATCAGTCTGGTTAGTGTATTCGCTGCGCCAGTCGGTGCGAGGCTTGCGCACAGCATGCCACAGCACCGTCTTAAACAGGTCTTTGCGCTGGTACTCATCCTGCTTGGTGTATGCATGATCTCCAGTCAATGTTTAGCCTCCCGTCATTGACATGAAGCGTACAACCTGCTCAGGCTTGTCCTTGAATTCATGTCGTTCCGGTTTCAGCGTGATGGCGTGGCGTATGGCATCTTCCAGACCCGTATCGCTTACACTGCCGCGTAACAATGGTCGAAGTTCAAACTTGTCATTCTGGCCAAGGCAAAGATACAGTGTGCCATCAACGGACAAACGTACGCGGTTACAGGTTTTGCAGAAGTGCTGCGAAATAGGAGTGATAAAACCAATGCGTAATTCCGTGCCGGCCACGCGGACATAACGTGCCGGTCCGCCGCCAGGCATCACCCCGGGTAACAGTTCGAAACGTTGTTCGAGCCGCTTGCGTACAGTTTGCAAGTCCACATAGTGCTGCGATGCGGACAGGCCGGTTTCACCCATCGGCATGGTTTCAATGAAGCGCAACGTAAAGTCGTGTTCGATGCAGAAGTCCACCATGTCTTCCACTTCGTCATCGTTGACGCCGGCCATGACTACCATGTTGATCTTGATGGGATGGAAGCCGGCATCGCGCGCGGCCATTAATCCGTCCAGTACTTTTTCCAGCTTGCCCTGGGTAATGGATTTGAAGCGCTCGGCGCGCAGGCTGTCGAGACTGACGTTGATGCGTGTGATGCCGGCAGCCTTCAGTGCGACGGCATGTTTGGCGAGACGTGTAGCGTTGGTGCTCAGCGACAGGTCTTCGATGCCCGGCAGTGCGGCCAGGCGCGCGGCCAGTTGAGGAATATTTTTTCTTACCAGCGGTTCGCCACCGGTCAGGCGGATGCGGGTGACACCGAGCCGGCCGAAAGCGGCCATGACGCGTTCAATTTCATCGAAGCTCAGCCAGTCTTCCGGTTCCTGGAAATCGTGGAAACCTTTCGGCATGCAGTAGCCGCAGCGCAGGTCACAGCGATCCGTCACCGAGAGGCGTACGTATTCGATAGTTCGATTGAACGGGTCGACAAGTTGCATATGTATGACCTTGGCTGGTTACGTACAGTGTAGCGCGACAATAGCGTGCTTGCAGTGCCCCCCGCTTTGACCCACATCAAGGCTGGAAATCATGGCCTAGCCGACAGTCTGGTAGTACAGGTTCTGCGGATGGTTGGCCTGGGCAAAGAAAAACCAGCGTTCCAGCAACAATCCCAGGTACTGGGCCAGGAAGGCGGTAATCAGCAGGCCGGGGGCGCTGGCGCTGAGGCCGACTGATACCAGTACCAGTGGCACCGGGAACACCAGCACCAGAAAAGCCCACTTGATCAGGCTGAAAACCTGTTGCGGTGCACCGTGGAAATATTCGCGGGTATTGAATGAGCCGCACATGAAGCCCTGGGATTTCTGCTCGATACGCGCATGGCGTATGCCGATGGCTGTTTCCAGTGTGGTTTTGTGTCTGATGTGCGCGTTGCGGATCAGGCTGGCCGTGCGCGTGATGAAAGCAACCACGGTCATGAGGATGGCCCAGCCACCGAAAAACTCTGTCAGTTCGGAGCCCTGCCAGGCAGCAAATGCCGTGGCCAGCAGGAATCCCGAGGCACTGCCGAGCAGCGTGTAGTTGATCACGGTCAGCGGTGTGGCCCATTCCTGTAACTGTTTGATGCAGGCGTAGATCATGCCGGTACACAGGAACAGGGTGAAGCCCAGCAGTGATGCGCCGGCCCCGACGATCAGGGACAGGTCAATCTCAAAAGTATCGCGGAAGGTATACAGCACCGGGTTCCAGCCGAGGTAGTGGATCAGTCCCCATATGGCTACCGCGCCCATGAAGGTGGGTAATACGATGACTTCGCGCGATAACCACGAGGTACGCCAGCACGCCGCCGAGCGCCAGGCGCGTTCCGGGTGCCCGAGATGGAAGAAGGAACTCAATAGTCCTGCTACCAGCAGCAGCACGGCTATCAGACTGCCAACGGAATAGAAAACTGCCGGGTCCTGGACCGGCAGCACCTTGAACACCGAGTACAGTTGCCCGGTGTAGAGCGCCAGGAACAGGCCCTGACCGGCGCCAATCAGGGTGGTTAAAAAGATGACAGAGAATGCAGGATGCATGTTGTGCTCCAGTGAAATAGTTTACCAGCTCGTGGTTTCGTCCAGTGTCGGATCTTCAGCGTCCGGCATGGGCAGCTGACGTTCCTTGTAGAGCGGGTTGTCGGCGCGGATCAATTCATCCTCGTGGATGGTGATGCGCGTCTTGCGCCGCGGCAGGTAATGGTTGGCCGGGCGCGTGCCCCACTCGGGCATCAACTGGTAGCCACCACGTTCGCGTATCGCCTGTGCTGCCTCCGAGTCTGGGTCGTTGACGTCGCCGAACAGGCGGGCATTGGTCGGGCAGGCCATCACGCAGGCCGGCTTGCGTTCATTCTCCGGCAGCGATTCGTCATAGATACGGTCCACGCACAGGGTGCATTTCTTCATGACCTTCTGGTGCTCGTCGAGTTCACGCACGCCATACGGACAGGCCCACGAACAGTACTTGCAGCCGATGCACTTGTCGTAGTCCACCAGCACAATGCCATCCTCGGCGCGCTTGTAACTGGCGCCGGTCGGGCACACGGGTACGCAAGGCGGATCCTCGCAGTGCAGACAGCTCTTCGGGAAGTGCACGGTTTCGGTGTTGGGGAAACTCCCCACTTCGAAGGTCTGTACACGGTTGAAGAAGGTGCCGGTCGGGTCCTTGCTGAACGGATTCATGTCGGCCATGTAGCCGGCGGTGCCGGACGTGTTCCATTCCTTGCAACTGGTGACACAGGCATGACAACCCACGCAGACATTCAGATCGATAACGAGTGCTAACTGGGTCATTTACTTGCTCCCCTTGCCGGCAAAAAAGGTTAACCAGCGGCCGCGTTTTATATCCATGGCCTGACCGGGCACCGGTTGCACCGGGTTGAACTGTGGTGATGTGACTTTCGGCTCGCCGGGGTCGGCCGGGTAGATGCGCACGTGTACATCGTACCAGCCTGCCTGGCCGGTAATCGGGTCCGAGTTGGACAGGTGTTCACCCGCTTCAGAGGGTGGCAACTCTTCGCTGATCACATGGTTGAGCAGGAAGCCCTGTTTCGATTCATTGGCGTCGGGATCCAGGCCCCAGGCGCCGGGGCCCTTGCCGATGGCATTCCAGGTCCACACCGTGCCGGGTTCCACCGCTTCGGAATAACGGCACAGGCAGCGTACCTTGCCGTGCATGGACTCGATCCACATCCAGTCACCGTCCTCGATGCCGGCTTCGCGGGCCGTTTTCGAATTCACGTGCAGGTAGTTATAGGTGTGGATCTGGCGCAACCAGGCATTCTGCGAATCCCACGAGTGGTACATCGCCATCGGGCGCTGGGTGATCGCATTGAGCGGGAACTTGCGCAGATCGGACGCCTGCGATTCAAGCGGCTGCGAATAGAACGGCAGCGGGTCGAAGTGTGTCTCCACACGCTTGCGCAGATGATCCGGTGGCTGCTTGCCGTCCGACTTGCCCTGTGCGGCGAGGCGGAACTTCTGCAGCACTTCCGAATAGATGTGGATATTGATGGGTTCAACATAGCGCGTCAGCCCATGGCGCTTCGACCATTCCAGGTAACCCTGGTTCCAGTTGCGCATGTACTGGTAGGACTTGGGCAATTCGTAATGGAACACGCAGTTGTTCTTTTCGTACATCTCCCACTGTTTGGGGTTTGGCTCGCCCTTCATGAACTTTTCACCGCCCTTGCCGCGCCAGCCGGCCAGGAAACCGATACCGGAACCGGGGGCGGTTTCGTAGTTGACCACGAAGTCAGGGTAATCGCGGAACTTGCGGCTGCCGTCGGTGTTGACGAAGGCCGGCAGCTTGAGGCGTGAACCCAGTTCGATGAGCACTTCCTGGAACGGTTTGCACTCACCGGTCGGCGGCACCACCGGGATGCGCACCGAATCCACAGGGCCGTCGAACTCGGAAATCGGGCGGTCGAGCATGGACATGCAGTCGTGGCGTTCGAGGTAAGTGGTATCCGGCAACACCAGGTCCGCGTAGGCGACCATCTCCGACTGGAAGGCATCAGCGACAATCAGGAACGGGATCTTGTACTGGCCGTCCTCGTCCTTGTCGTTGAGCATCTTGCGCACTTCGCTGGTGTTCATGGCGGAGTTCCACGCCATATTGGCCATGAAGATCAGCAGGGTGTCGATCCTGTAGGGGTCGCCGCGCCAGGCATTGGTAATGGCGTTGTGCATCATGCCGTGCACCGACAGCGGGTACTCCCAGGAGAAGGCTTTGTCGATACGCACCGGGCTGCCGTCGTCATTGACGAACAGATCATCCGGGTCGGCGGGCCAGCCCAACGGCATACCATCCAGCGGTGTATTGGGCCGTACGGCGCGCGGATCGTTCGGCGTTTTGGCGCAGGGCGGGATCGGGCGCGGGAACGGCGCCTTGTGACGGAAGCCGCCGGGCCGGTCGATGGTGCCGAGGATACTCATTAATATAGACATCGCGCGGATGGTCTGGAAGCCGTTGGAGTGCGCGGCCAGTCCGCGCATGGCGTGGAACGCCACCGGGTTGCCGGTGACCGACTCGTGCTCGTTGCCCCAGGTGTCGGTCCAGGGGATCGGCAGCTCGATTTTTTCATCGCGCGCCGTGATACCCATTTCGTGGGCCAGGCGCTTGATGGTCTCTTCGGGGATGCCGGTGATGCTGGAGGCCCACTCTGCTGTGTAGTCCTTGACGCGATCTACCAGTAACTGGAAGGCCGGTTTGACCGGCGTGCCATCGTCGAGCCTGAACTCGCCGAGGAAGTAGGGGTCGGCGCCGGGCGTATGGGTGGAGATCGGTTTGTCCAGTTCGCGGTCCCACCACAATTTGTTCTGCGGGTCGAAACAGCCTTCCTCCGGCGGAACCTCGAAGCGCACGAACATACCGTGCTCACTGGATTCAGGATCCATGTTGACCAGTTCCGCGGCGTTCGAATAGTTGACCAGGAAATCGCGGTCGTACAGGCCCTGCTTGATGATTTCATTGGTCAGCGCCAGGAACAGTGCGCCGTCGGTGCCGGGCTTGATGGGAATCCACTCGTCGGCGATCGCCGAGTAGCCGGTGCGTACCGGGTTGATGGAAATAAACTTGCCACCCTGACGTTTGAATCTGGACAGCGCCATCTTCAGCGGGTTGGAGTGATGGTCTTCCGCCGTGCCGATCATCACGAACAGTTTGGCGCGTTCCAGGTCCGGCCCGCCGAATTCCCAGAATGAACCGCCGATGGTATAGATCATGCCGGCAGCCATGTGTACGGAACAGAAACCGCCGTGCGCCGCATAGTTCGGCGTGCCGAACTGCTTGGCGAACATGCCGGTCAGTGCCTGCATCTGGTCGCGGCCGGTGAACAGGGCGAATTTCTTCGGGTCCGTTTCACGCAGATCCCCGAGGCGTTCTTCCATGATTTCGAACGCCTTGTCCCAGGAGATTTCCTCGAACGCATTGTCGCCACGGTCACTGCCGGCCTTACGCAGCAGGGGTTTGGTCAGGCGTGCCGGTGAATACTGCTTCATGATGCCGGACGAACCCTTGGCGCAGATAACGCCCTTGTTGAGCGGGTGATCCGGGTTGCCCTGGATGTAGCGGACTTCACCGTCGCGCAATGTCACGCGAATACCGCAGCGGCAGGCACACATGTAGCAGGTCGTGTTTTTGACCTCGATGCGGCTCTGGTCGTCGAACTTTTTCGACAGCGGATCATGTATCGGGTTGGACATAGCGGTTATCCCTGTGGTACCTGGTCATGGCCATAAAGACCGAGTAATTTACTAGACTATTACCGTTTGCCGCCAATAAGCGTTTCTGAGCCCGGCATTAAATATCATAATATACTAATATACAAAATATAATTATTTATAAATCAATTATCTACAGTATAGCTCGGCGCATAAGCAAATAATAAGGTGACTTTATGCTGGAGTAAATTAAAACTGTTGGCATTCCCCTCCGGCATCATTAAGGTTACACCCCCTGCTCACAGGGCCAGATGCGCTGTTTTGCGCGGATAACCAGAAATATAGACCTGATTCGGAAGGAGTCTCATGTCCAGTTTAGTGAAGCCCCATGGTGGTGGAGATCTGAAGCCACTGTTGCTCGAAGGCGATGCACTCGCCGCGGAAAAGGAGCGCGCCGCTTCGCTTCCGAAGGTTAACATCTCATCACGTGAAGCCGGTGACATCATTATGATGGGCATTGGTGGCTTTACCCCGCTCGACGGTTTCATGACCCGGGCCGACTGGCAGGGCGTATGCGATGGCATGAAGATGGCCAGTGGTCTGTTCTGGCCGATTCCGGTCACGCTGTCCGCCGATACAGCAACTGCGGATGCTATCAGTGAAGGTGACGACGTTGCGCTGTACGACGCAGAGCGCGACGAAATCCTCGCCACCATGTCGGTCACTGAAAAATACAGCATCGACAAGAAGCACGAGTGCATGATGGTCTACAAGACCACCGACATGGAGCACCCGGGTGTGAAGATGGTCATGGAACAGGCCGACGTCAACCTGGCCGGACCGGTCAAGGTACTGTCACAGGGCGGTTTCCCCGAGCAGTACGGCGACCAGTTCATGACGCCTGCACAGACCCGCGCCGAATTCGAAAAACGCGGCTGGAAAACCATTGCGGCTTTCCAGACCCGTAACCCGATGCACCGTTCCCACGAATACCTGGCCAAGATCGCTATCGAAACGCTCGATGGTGTGCTGATCCACTCGCTGCTCGGCAAGCTGAAGCCCGGCGATATCCCGGCCGACGTGCGCAGCAACGCCATTGGTACGCTGATTGAAAAATACTTCTCTGACAACACCGTGATCCAGGCGGGTTACCCGCTGGACATGCGCTATGCCGGTCCGCGTGAAGCGCTGCTGCATGCGCTGTTCCGTCAGAACTACGGTTGCTCGCACCAGATCGTCGGGCGTGACCATGCCGGTGTTGGCGATTACTACGGCCCGTTCGATGCACACCACATCTTTGACGAGATTGGTGCCGACGCGCTGGAAACCGAGCCGCTGAAGATCGACTGGACCTTCTGGTGCAACAAATGCGACGGCATGGCTTCCATGAAGACCTGTCCGCACGATGCGGCGGATCGTATCCTGCTGTCCGGTACCAAGCTGCGCAAGGCGCTGTCGGAAGGCGAGGACGTGTCCGACAAGTTCTCACGTCCCGAGGTGCTGGAAATCCTGCGCGCCTACTACGCGGGTCTGAAGGACGACGAGAAGGTTGAGATTAAAATGTCTGGTCATTCGGCCAGGTAAGTAAGGCTCTGGAGACCGTTTCAGCCTGGCTGCAACGGATGATATATCACTGAAGTAAAGAAAAACGGAGAGAAACCATGCCTACATTTGTACGTACCGATAAGTGCGACGGTTGCAAAGGTCAGGACAAGACGGCTTGCATGTATATCTGCCCTCACGACCTGATGAAACTGGACAAGGACGGTTCTGAAACCGGCCATGCCATGAAAGCGTTCAACCAGGAGCCCGAACAGTGCTGGGAGTGCTACTCCTGCGTGAAGATCTGCCCGCAGCAGGCGATCGAAGCCCGTCACTATGCCGACATCGTACCCCTGGGTGGTTCTGTGCAGCCGCTGCGCGGTACCGATTCCATCATGTGGACCATCAAGTTCCGCAACGGCACCATGAAGCGCTTCAAATTCCCGATCCGTACCACGCCAGAAGGTTCTATCGATCCTTTCGCAGGTAAACCGGCTGCGGACATGTCCAAGATCGAAGAGCCTGGCTTCTTCTGTCAGGAGAACGGTTTCCGCGCAGGCGATCGCAGCGAACTGATCAACCTGTAAGGTCCGGACAAAAGCATTTATTCTGGAAATTATTAAGTTTAAGAGGTAACTACAAATGGCAGGAGAATTCGGAAATCCTGAAGTCGTCGAAGAAGAGGTTGATATTCTTCTTATCGGCGGTGGTATGGCATGCTGCGGCACCGCATTTGAAATCATGCGCTGGGCAGAAGGCACGGATCTCAAGATCCGTCTGGTTGACAAGGCCGCAATGGACCGTTCCGGTGCTGTTGCACAGGGTCTGTCCGCGATCAACACCTACATCGGTACCGAACAGGATCCTGCGGATTACGCGCGCATGGTTTCCAATGATCTGATGGGCATCACGCGCGACGATCTGGCTTACGACCTGGGCCGTCACGTCGACGAATCGGTTCACCTGTTCGAGGAATGGGGCCTGCCAATCTGGAAACTGGACGAAAACGGCGAACGTCACGACGGTTCCAAGGGCATGACCCCGCTGAAGGACGGCGGCAAGCCTGTGCGTTCCGGTAAGTGGCAGATCATGATCAACGGCGAATCCTACAAGTGGATCGTTGCTGAAGCCGCCAAGAAGGCCCTGGGTATCGATAACATCCAGGAGCGTGTCTTCATCGTCAAGCTGGTCAACGACAAGAACGACAAGAACCGCATCGCCGGTGCTGTCGGTTTCTCCACACGTGAACACAAGGTGTTCGTGTACAAGTTCAAGGCTTGCCTGCTGGCTGCCGGCGGTTGCGTCAACCTGTTCCGTCCCCGCTCTGTCGGTGAAGGTCAGGGTCGTGCCTGGTACCCGGTCTGGAACGCAGGTTCCACCTACTCCATGGCGGCCGAAGCCGGCGCCGAACTGACGCTGATGGAAAACCGCTTCGTGCCGACCCGCTTCAAGGACGGTTACGGCCCTGTGGGCGCCTGGTTCCTGCTGTTCAAGGCCAAGGCCACCAACGCCTTTGAGGAAGTCTACATGGACCGCAACAAGGACATGCTGGACGATTATCCTCCGTACGGCAAGGCTGCCGTGCCGGCTTCCTGCCTGCGTAACCACCTCATGCTGAAGGAAATGAAGGAAGGCCGTGGTCCCATCTACATGGATACCGTGACCGCCCTCGCCAACCTGCGCGAAACCCTGTCGCCTCGCGAAGTGAAGCACCTGGAAGCGGAAGCCTGGGAAGATTTCCTCGACATGTGTGTTGGCCAGTGTGGCATCTGGGTCGGCGAGAACATCGAGCCGGAGAAGAAGAACTCCGAGCTGATGCCGACCGAACCCTACCTGCTGGGTTCTCACTCCGGCTGCTGCGGTATCTGGGTGTCCGGCCCGACCGATGTCGGCGCGCCGACTGACGAAGGCCTGGGCGAAGGTATCCCGGATCACCTGCCCAAGGGCTGGAACTGGGGCTACCGTTCCATGACCACCGTCAAGGGTCTGTTCACCGCCGGTGACGGCGTGGGCGCTTCCGGCCACAAGTTCTCCTCCGGTTCTCATGCCGAAGGCCGCATGTGCGCCAAGTCCATGGTCAAGTACTGCCTGGATAACCCGGATCTGAAGCCTGAGCTGGATACGTCGGTTGACGACCTGGTTGCCGAGATCTACAAGCCGGTGAAGAACTTCCTTGAGCACAAGGACTACACCACTGCAATCGACATTAACCCCAACTACATCACGCCTCGCATGCTGCAGTTCCGTCTGCAGAAAATCATGGACGAGTATGTAGCGGGTGTGGCCACCTACTACACCACCAACGCCAAGATGCTGGCCGTTGCCGGTGAGAAGCTGGACATGCTGAAGGAAGATGCCGAGAAGATGCGCGCCAAGGACCTGCACGAACTGCTGCGTGCCTGGGAGAACTACCACCGCATCCTCACTGCTGAAGCTCACATGAAGCACATCGAGTTCCGTGAAGAATCCCGTTACCCGGGCTTCTACTACCGTGCCGACTACAACCTGGTCGACGAGGAGAACTGGAAATGTTTCGTCAACTCGGTCTACGACAAGGAGTCCAAAAAGTGGACCTGCTTCAAGCGCAAGCACGTTGACCTGGTCGACAAGAGCAAGCTGTTCAAGTAAGTCTCTGAACAGTTAGTTGTTAAAAAGCCCGCGCATGCAAATGCGCGGGCTTTTTTTTATGCGCGCCAGGCACTGTGGTGGCGACTGCGTTAATTGGGGGCGTTCGTTAATTGGGGTCAGAGTAAAATTCCCTGAAACAGTATTTTATTAAACCAGCAAATGAGTAAGGGGAATTTTACTCTGACCCCAATTAACAAAGAACGTGGTATCCTTGCAGACCCGGCGTATTTCCATTTTTCAGAGGTAAAATCCATGGTTGATATCAATGTCGAAGACTCTCCGTTCGAGGCGAGTCCGGTTGCGCCAGAAACCTTTGACGAGAACCATGTCATCAAATTCCGCTGCTACAAGGGCATCGAGTGTTTCAATGCCTGTTGCAGTTCCATCGATATCACCTTGACGCCTTACGATATTCTGCGGCTGAAAAAGCACCTCGGTATCACATCGACTGAATTTCTGAAGAAGTACACCATCCCTTTCGAATTCAACAAGGGTAGTATTGCCGGCGTTAAGCTATTGCCGCAGGAAGGCTCCACGGCCTGCCAGTTCGTCACGGAAGAGGGGTGCAGTGTGTACGAGGATCGTCCTACCGCATGCCGTTACTACCCGGTGGGTTTGTTGTCACTGCGCCGTGCTGATGAGAATTTTGATCGTTCCTCGTGGGCGCTGGTCCAGGAAGACCACTGCAAAGGTCATAATGAAGATCGCGAGATCACCATCAAGGATTACCGTGAAGAGCAGGGGCTGGATGAATACGATGAGCACGGCCACCCCTGGCGGCAACTGATACTGAAGATGAAGTCTGCGGGCCCATCGATTGGCCAGCCTTCACTGGCCAGTCGGCAGCTGTTTTTCATGGCCTGCTACGACCTCGACCGTTTCCGTGAATTTGTTAAAAGCGAAGGTTTCCAGGAAACGTTCAAGCTGACCGAAGACGAGTTAAACAGCCTGTACGAAGACGACATGGCGCTGATGCAGTTCTCTGACCGTTTCATTCGCCAGGTGATGTTTGCCGAGGTGAGTATCGATACCTACGAGGACGCGATGGATAAACACATTCAGCGGCGCAAGGAGGCTGAAGCACTGCGTAAGGAAGCCGGGCTGGAGAATCCGCAATAGAAGTAATGTGGCGAATGCCTGCCAAAAAATTACCATGGTTGTCGATGCGTCTTCCACGAAAGATAAAACGCCATGACCGACACACTGATTGATTTTCTTCGCCATGGTGAGCCGGTCGGCGGGCGTTGTTATCGCGGCAATGGTGTTGATGATCCATTGAGTGAAACCGGCTGGGCGCAGATGTGGGCCGCGCTGGGCGATGCCGGCCCGTGGGATGAAATTATCAGTTCCCCGCTGCAGCGTTGCCATGCCTTCGCGCAGGCGCTGGCTGAGCGTCATGGCTTACCGGTGCGCATTGATGAACGTTTCCGTGAAGTCGGTTTCGGTCGCTGGGAAGGCAGGACGCCGGATCAGATTCTTGCTGACAACGCTGACGAATACCATGCTTTCCATGACGACCCGCTACGCAACCGGCCTGAAGGCGCCGAGCCGCTGGAACAGTTTGGCGCACGGGTGGCCGGCGGGCTGGAAGACCTGTTTATAAACAATGCCGGTAAACACCTGCTGGTGGTCGCGCACGCCGGGGTGATTCGCGCCGCGCTGGGCAGCGTGCTTAAGGCGGACCCGGCAGGCTGGTACCGAAGCCGTATTGATAATGCCGGGCTGACCCGGTTCCGGAGCGGTGCCCAGGGCATACGCCTGGAATTTCACAATCGTGCTGCTCTGCCGGAGGCCTGCGACGCGCAATAAAATATACGCCTGTCCAGTTCGTCATGCATATCCCGGCTGCACGGTTAACACGCTGGCGCTGAATATCGAGCGCCTCAAACAGGAACGAGGATCAGGCGCTTTCAGGTATCTCTAGTCCTCGTCGGGCGCCGCCGGATCGATGGCAGCCCGCACACGTTCTGCAATCCGCATGGCCTGTGCAGCGTCATCCGACAGGGATGTGTAATGGCCCATCTTGCGGCCGGGCCGCGCTTCTTCCTTGCCGTACAGGTGCAGGCGGGTATGTGTCTCGGCGAACAGGTACTGCCAGCGTGGCGTACCCTTGTCCCACAGGTCGCCAAGGAGGTTGACCATCACGGCAGCCGACAGCAGTCGCGTTGAACCCGGCGGGTGGCCGCAAAGGGTACGCACCTGTTGCTCAAACTGCGAAGTCAGGCAGGCGTCAATCGTGTAGTGACCGCTGTTATGCGGGCGTGGTGCCATCTCGTTGATCAGCAACCGGCCATCCACGGTAATAAAAAACTCGACGGCCAGTACCCCGCAATAATCCATGGCGTTTGCCAGCTCCAGCGCCATGTGACGGGCTTTGGCGGCGATATCCTCATCGAACCGTCCGGGTACGCGGGTGGTATCGAGGATGCCCTTGACGTGGAGGTTTTCCCCGACCGGGTAGACGGCTGTGTGGCCACCGATGCCGCGTGCCAGTAGCACAGACAGTTCCTGGTCCAGCTGAACGCATTCTTCCAGTACGCACGGTGCCTGGTTCAGGTCGTCAAAGGCCAGCTTTGCCTGTTCAGGATTGTCGACGCCGATCTGCCCTTTACCGTCGTAGCCGAATTGCGCGGTTTTCAGCAATGCAGGCATGGTAAGCCCGGCGCAGGCAGGTTCGAGGTCGGCTGCGGAGTTGATGGCAAAGAAGGGCGCGGTGGCCAGTCCCAGGTCGCGGATAAAGGTTTTTTCCTGGATACGATCGCGGGCGATGGCAACGGCCTTCGAGCCAGGGCGCACCGGGATACGTGCTTCCAGGAACTCCAGTGTTTCGGCCGGGACATTCTCGAATTCGGTGGTCACGGCGGCGCAGCCGGCGGCCATTTCTTCCAGTGCAGCCATGTCATCGTAGGCGGCCGGCAGGTGACGGTCAGCCATGCTGCCGGTCGGGCTGTCCGGGTCCGGGTCGAGCACCCACACGCGGTAGCCCATGCTGTGTGCTGCAAGTGTGAACATGCGTCCAAGCTGCCCGCCGCCGAGCACGCCAAGTATTGCGCCAGGCAGGATCATGATTCGGGCGGCAGGGTCATGTTCAGCGCCATCCCGGTCTGGGCGGCGCGGAAATCATCGAGTCTTGTCGCCAGTGCTTCATCATGGAGCGCCAGCAGGCTGATGGCGTACAGCGCGGCATTGGCTGCACCCGCGGCACCAATGGCAAAGGTTGCGACCGGTATGCCTTTGGGCATCTGCACAATCGACAGCAGTGAATCCATGCCTTTCAGGTGGCGGGAAGGTACTGGCACGCCGAGTACCGGCAGGATGGTCTTGGCTGCCAGCATGCCGGGTAAATGTGCGGCACCGCCGGCACCCGCGATAATGCACGCCAGCCCGCGCTCGCGTGCTGTCGAGGCGTAGTCGAACAACAAATCCGGTGTGCGGTGGGCGGAGACCACGCGCGACTCGAATTCAACACCGAACTGTTCCAGCTGCTCAGCCGCCGACTGCATCACGTCCCAGTCGCTGTCGCTGCCCATTACCAGACCGATTTTTGTGGCTGCCATGGCATGCCCCGAAAATGAGAAAGCGCGCATTGTACCATCGCCACCACCGGCCGCCACCGGTACAATGACCAATTTTGACGGAATCCCGCCATGCTCGATGTGCTCTACGAATCCTCGATTTCCAGCCTGCCCCGGGTCGCGCGCGGCAAAGTCCGTGATATTTACGCGGTGGGCGATGACCACCTGCTGATCGTGACAACAGACCGCCTGTCGGCTTTCGATGTGGTGTTGCCCGACCCGATCCCCGGCAAGGGCGCGGTACTGACGGCGGTTTCCGGTTTCTGGTTCGAGCGTACCCGCTCGCTGGTACCCAATCACCTGTCCGAAATTACCCTGGAAAGTGTCCTGCCGGATGCTGTCGAGCGTGAACAGGTCGAGGGCCGGGCCATCGTGGTGCGGAAGCTGAAGGCGCTGCCGGTCGAGGCCATCGTGCGGGGCTACCTGATTGGTTCCGGCTGGAAGGACTACCAGGCCAGTGGTGCAGTGTGCGGTATCCACCTGCCCGAGGGGCTGCAAATGGCGGACAAGCTGCCTGAAGCGATCTATACGCCATCCAGCAAGGCCGCGGTAGGCGAGCACGACGAAAATATTGACTACGCCGCCACCGAGCGGCTGCTGGGAGCGGAGCTGGCGGCACAGGTACGCGATGTCAGCCTTGCGATTTACCGGCAGGCGGCGGATTATGCGCTCGAAAAGGGCATTATCATCGCTGACACCAAGTTTGAGTTCGGTGTCGATGAAGCCGGCACGCTGTTCCTGATCGATGAGGCGCTGACACCGGATTCCTCACGTTTCTGGCCCCAGGATGAGTACCGGGTCGGCATCAGTCCGCCCAGCTTCGACAAGCAGTTCGTGCGGGATTACCTGGAAACACTGGACTGGGACAAGACAGCGCCCGGGCCGAAGTTGCCGGATGACATCATTCGACGCACGGCAGAGAAATATAATGAGGCACTGCAACGGCTGACGGGGCGCTCGCTGGTGTGAGCCTGCGCAAAATACCGGAACGTGGCCTGAACTGTGTCACAGGCCACAGATTCGCCGCTGTCGGAGGCGATGGGTCGATGAAGGCATTAAAATTTTTGCCAGAATGCCGCTATTGCGGGAAGATGCAGTAAGAAAAGCGGGCGCGCGCCCGGGAAAACACTTTTTTCAGCACCCTGGCGGTGTTCAATTGAAGAGGGAAAGGTCATGCGAATGATCCCGAAAAAACTGACGAGTTATGTCATGGCAGGCGTGCTGACAGCGGCCACACTCAGTGTGCCGGTAACGGCAAGCGCCAGTGATTACACCTTTAATAACCTCAGGGCAGCGCCCAGTGGTGGAGAGATGCTGGCCGATGCCTTCATGGTTCGGCCTCTTATGGTGGTAGGCACTGTGCTGACCACGGCCACGTTTATTGTCACCCTGCCGTTCAGTGCGCTTGGCGGTAATGTCAGTGAGGCGGCGGACAAGCTGGTGGCAGAGCCCGCGAAATATACCTTTACCCGACCGCTCGGAGAGCTGTAAAGGCAGCCGTTGCGTGTTGAAGGAAAACGGGGCCTTCGCGCCCCGTTTTTTATGCTGAAAACAGCCAGAAATAGCCGCTGTTATAAAAGACGTGCAATACGATCGGTGCCGCCAGGCCGCCACTGCGTTCTTTTGTCAGTCCGAATAACAGCGAGGGCAGGAATACCGCGGCTGCCCACAGCGGCGGGTGGTTGATAAAGTGCAGTGCAGTGAAGACCAGGCTGGTGAGCAGGTTTGCCAGTGTCAGCGGGCCCAGTTGCCAGGGACGAAGACGCGCCTGAAAGAATGCCTGTAATCCACCGCGGAACACGATCTCCTCGATAACCGGGTACAACAGCGCCGGGTACATAAAACGCATCGGTTCGCGCAATGGCCAGGCCAGGTCTGTGTCAGGTGTTGAAATCGTAAACAGCAGCCCCCAGTAAAACAGGGCCGCAGCCGTGGCAACGAGGAATACCGGGTCTCGCCAGAATGGCCTGTGCAGATGGCTCATGCAATGAGTCTACCCTGTTGCAGTGCATCCGGTACAATCGCTTTCCAGTCAGAGATTAGAGATGAGGAGAACCGTCATGTATGGATTCAGTGTTCAGATGTCCTGTGGTTTCGACGAGGCGATTGAAAAGGTCACAGAGGCGTTAAAATCAGAAGGCTTCGGCGTGTTGACCGAGATTGACGTCAAGGCAACACTCAAAAAGAAAATCGATGTCGATCGTAAACCCTATACCATTCTTGGTGCCTGCAACCCGAAACTGGCCAACCAGGCGATTAACGCCGACCCCGATATAGGCCTGTTATTGCCTTGCAATGTCGTGGTGCGCGAGGAGGACGATGGCGCGATCACGGTCGCCTTTATGGATCCGGAAGCTGTGCTTGGCCTGGTCGAGCAGGAGGGTGTGAAGGAACTAGCCGGCCAGGTGCGCGCCAAACTGGAAACGGTGCGCGACCAGCTGGGCTGAGGCGTGTACTATGCCGCATTGCTGTTGCGCGGCAAAATCACCGCGCAGGCTTCTTCGAACTGGGCGTCTGCCTCGGCCGACACGGCTTCCACGATATCGATTGACAGGCCGGTGAGCTCCCAGGCGCCAGGTTCCAGGCCTGACGGGGTGCTGGTGCTGGATGCCGTCGAGTGCACCATGCCGGTGATAACATCGGCAAGGTGTATGGTTGCAGTTTCCAGGCGGTAATTTTCACTGGCAGATGGCTGGTGATGGTGGCGTGCGACGGCGGCAAAACTGTCCGGCAGATTCCAGTGCCGCATCAGTTCAGCGCCGAGGTCCCCGTGATCAAAGCCGAATATCTCACGTTCGGCGACATGCAGCGGGATGTTCCGGCTGCCGGCCATTTCCAGTGCCTCTCGCGCCTGTTCCGGTTTCTGCCGGAACAGGATCAGCGCGCCCACATCATGCAGTAATCCCATGACAAAGCAGCGTTCGGTATTTGGCGCACGCAGGTAGCGGGCCAGCACTCTTGCCACCACGCCGGCGTACAAACTGTGATGCCAGAACTGCTGCATGCTGATCAGCTGATTGGGTAGCCGGGAAAATATCTGGATGGCGCTGGAGCCAAGAATCAGGTCCGTCAGTTCGCGCGAACCGATGATGGTAATGGCGCGGGAGATGGTATCGATTTGAGAGGGGAAGCCGTAGAAAGCACTGTTGACGATTCTCAGCAGTTTGATCGTGAGTGCCGGATCCTGGCTGATAACCTCACCGACATCCGACGCCGAGGTATTTGGATTGTTCAGCATGTCCATGGCTGTCATCACCACAGCGGGCAGGGAGGCAAGTTCAATGCTGTCTGTGATCAGGTCTTTTGCATCGATGGTCATGGATGTCGTGTCCCTGTTCAATTGAGCGGTGATCTGCTTGTCACAGCGGTTTTATGAACAAAAGCCCGGGTCAGTTTGCCCGAACTGTACCGGAAAAGCATGTCATGGGGTTCCCGGGTGGGGCAAGTATGAGCCCATCCCGGAAACCAGGACGGGTTGTGCCCAGGCAGGGTCAGAGCGACCCTGAACCGTTATTTATTTTTTTCAAGTGTCTGATCTTACATGAATTAACGGACGGATCAAGCGTGATTTACAGCGCCATACCGGTCTGCGAGAATAGCCGACAGTTTTCTAACCCCGAGTAATGTCTGGAGAGTAATGATGAAGAAGGTGTTTATAGCAGTAACAGGAAGTCTCATGTTGTTAGGCGCCAGCGTCAGCATGGCGGGTGATGCCGCAGCCGGAAAGGCCAAGTCCGCCACGTGTGCAGGTTGTCATGGTGCCGCCGGCGTAAGTGCCAACCCGCTGTGGCCGAATCTGGCCGGCCAGAAGGAAGCCTACCTGGTCAAGCAGTTGAAGGCCTTCCGTGATGGCACCCGCAGTGACCCGGTTATGGCGGGCATCGCCAAGCCGCTCACTGACGCGGATATCGAAAACCTGGCGGCCTACTACTCAGGGCTCTGACAGGCGGGTTGTGGGCGGGTAACGACCGGCCACAACATTGCGGTTGTAGAAACCCGGCTTTATGCCGGGTTTCTTTATGCGCTGCCTGTGCGTGGATGCAGGCGGTGGTTGACGAATAACAGCACGGTCAAAAGTGTCAGGGCGCCAGCCTGATGCAACGACGCCAGCGCCACAGGAACGTGCAGCAACAGCGTGGATATGCCAAGCGCGACCTGTATAAAAACCATCAGCAACAATAGATTCAGGCCGGTACGCGTGGCGGGTGCGGTGACCCTGTGCCGTGTGCGCAGCCAGAACAGAATGACCGCTGTGAAGGTCAGTGTGGCGAGCACGCGGTGGTCGAACTGCACGGTAGCAATATTCTCGAACAGATTGCGCCAGCCGGGTTGCAGTATCCAGCCGGCCGGTGGCAGCCACTGGTCGTCCATTTTAGGAAACGTGTTGTAGGCGTGACCGGCCTTGAGTCCTGCCACGAAGCCGCCGGAAAGCACCGTGGTGCTGGCCAGTGCGAACAAGCCTTTGGCGGATTTTCCTGACCGTTGCGCGGCGCTGCCCGGTTCACGGTCCGGGAACAACAGGTCATACAGCAGCCACAACAGGTAACAGTAGATCAGTAATGCCAGGCCAAGATGGGCTGTCAGCCGGTACTGGCTGACATGTGGATGATCGACCAGGCCGCTTTTCACCATGTACCAGCCCAGCAGGCCCTGCAGGCCGCCGAGAACAAAGGCAGCCGCCAGTCGTGGAACCCATTTGCGCGGCAGCATGCCGCGCCAGAGAAAATACAGAAACGGGATCAGGAAAACCGTGCCAATCGAGCGTCCCAGCACACGGTGTGAAAATTCGAACCAGTAGATGGACTTGAAAGCGTGCAGATCCATGCCGATATTGATTTTCCGGTATTCCGGCGATTCGCGGTATTTGGCGAACACCTGTTCCCATTCCTGCTGTCCCAGCGGCGGGACAAAACCAAAGATCGGATCCCATTCCACCATCGACAGGCCGGAACCGGTCAGGCGCGTAACGCCACCCAGAATCACCATGGCGAATATCATAATGCAGCACAGCAACAGCCAGCCGGCGACCTGTTTTCGCGCCGTGTCTGTCATCTGCTCGGGAAATCGGAGCATGAAGTGGTACCGGTCGATTGTAAAGCGCCACAATTGTAACGGATGTTGTTGCGCCATGCCGTATGCTGTTACAGCATGGGTTAATCCTGGGGAAGGTTATATTGCGATGTCGCGCAGGGTGCTGCTACAGCAGTTCTGCTGCGCTGACTTCACCGTAATGGTCGAGTGTCAGTCGCAGCCGGCCCTGGCAGGATACGCGACCCGCCGCACAGCCGGAGCTTTCCATGAGAATTTCCTCGAATTGCACCAGTGCGATAACGTAGTGGTCATTCTGTTCAATAATTTCGTAATACAGCGACTTGTTGTCGATCCAGCCGTTCTGTGAGCAGAACGCCGTCAGTTCCCGACAGGACATCAGGTAGCGTTCAATATTTTCCATCAGGCGGGGCATGACAAAGGCTAATGAAACTCCGTGTCGTCGTCGGAATAACGGCTGGGGTCGTCAGGCTGTGCCGCAAGATAGGCCTGCTTGGTCGCTTCCGACTCAAAGTAAATCTTGGTTTGTGCTGCACCGCCGCCTTCGACAATAAAGGGGTGATGTTCCGGGTTCTGCACACGCTTGCCGGTGACAGGATCAATAGTGGTCACGATCATAATGCAACCTCCCTCCAGTCCGCAGGTATAACCCTCCGACCCGGATCCGGTGACCTGACTCAAGTATAGATGGCATTTGGGTGTCGGCAAGTGTCAAAAAACAGTCGCCCTGAGGGTGTGCTGACAGGCTATACAAACAACGTCAGAACGCCGGTATACCCGTACAGGCGCTGGTTGGATATTTCACCGTTGGCGAAGAAGCCCACCAGTGGAAAATCTCCCAGCGTGCGGCGGATCATCTCCACCTCGGCCGATTCCTCACCGAACAACGCCTTGCCACGACCGAGGCAGGAGAAATACACGCCGCCTTTGGGGCGCGTTGTGAGGCGCTGTTTGAGTTCATCCAGCATGCGCTGCATATCTTCCCAGGCGGTCTTGCCGTCGCGGCGACAGAACTGCAGTGGCTGGCCCGGCATGACAATATCGCCAATGGCGATGCGGCCGCCCTCACTGTCCACCCCGACCAGGTTTCGCACCAGGTAGTCGCCGGTGTCGGATTCGCGGATCGGCAGGCCGGCGAAAATATATCCGGCGGCACGATTCAGGTCACGGGCGAGGATTTCGCCGATATCCTCCCTGAGCACATCCAGTGCCGGTCGGTCGTCGATACGGTTGATGACGTTATTATCACAGTGGGTGATGACATGTTTGTCGGCAATGGGGGTGCAGCCCTGGGTGAGGCCGGTCAGGATGGGTTGCTGCCGGTTGAATACCACGCCGGACAGGCCGCCATCCAGCACCACGTCGGCAATCTGCGGGTGAGCACCGTGTGAGGAACTGATGCCGCCCACCAGGAAGCCACCGGGCAGCGAGGCGTCCAGTTGTTGCAGCAGCTGTGGCAGGCTGCCATTGGCCGGATCGCCGTGTAACACGGCAACATGTGAGGGTGACCGGCTCAGCCAGGCATCCCAGTCGCCGGGCAGATTGTCTGCGGCACGGTTATAGAACGGCAGGATTCTGAAACTGTCGTCCGGCACACGGCCGATCATCACCGCCATGGCCGAGATCTGTGAATATTCCTTGCCGGTGGCGCAAATACCGATACCCACCGTGCCGACCCAGTGCACGACACCGGTCTCCGCGCGCAGCTGTTCGAGAATGTACTCTGCCTGGTCCGCGTAGAGATCCGTCAGGTAGAGGAAACCGATGTTTGCTTCCGGCGGGACATAGCCGATCTGTTGCAGGCACTGTTCCAGTGCCTTGTCCAGCTCCGGGGACTGGGCGTGGCCGAGCAGGAATGTGGTGGATTCAGACATGTATTAACCTGACAAAAAAGGGGCGTCAGCCTGTGCGGCTGCGCCCCCTCCGGTTATGGCGAAAAGGCCTGCCTTCAGGCCGACTTTTTCTGCGAGATCAATTGCTCGATGATCGGCGCCAGTATGATTTCCATGGCAAAGCCCATCTTGCCGCCGGGGACGACGATGGAATTGCGACGTGACATGAAGGAGCCTTCAATCATGTTCAGCAGGTACGGGAAGTCCACGTCCTGTTTGCGTGGGTCGCGGAAGCGGATCACCACGAAACTTTCATCCGGCGTGGGGATATCGCGGGCAATGAACGGGTTGGATGTGTCGACCGTCGGAACACGCTGGAAGTTGATGTCGGTGCGCGAGATCTGCGGCGTGATGTAATGCACATAGTCATGCATCCGACGCAGGATAGTGTCGGTAACCACCTCGGCGGAATAGCCGCGTTGTGCGCAGTCGCGGTGAATTTTCTGGATCCATTCCAGGTTGCCGATCGGTACCACGCCAATCAGCAGGTCAACGAACTGCGCGACATTGGTGGTGCCATCGACAACGCCACCGTGCAGACCTTCATAGAACAGCAGGTCGGTGCCGGGCGGGATGGTTTCCCACGGTGTGAACTCGCCGGGCTTCTGGCCAAACGGCTCAGCTTCTTCATCACTGTGCAGGTAGTAACGGCGTTCACAGCTGCCGGTTTCGCCATATTGTTTGAAGGTTTCACCAATTTTGTCGAACAGGTTGGCTTCGGGGCCAAAATGGCTGAAATTGGTGTTGCCTTTCTTTTCCGCCTCTTCCATGGCGGCCTTCATGGCGACACGGTCATAGCGGTGGTAGCTGTCACCCTCGATGACGGCCGGGTTCACGCCTTCACGGCGAAAAATGTGCTCGAAAGCGACCTTGACAGTGGTGGTGCCGGCGCCGGATGAACCGGTTACCGCGATCACGGGATGCTTCTTGGACATGCAACTCTCCTCAAACCTGTAACTGAAAAGCGTAGGCGGCCCGCCGTATCGTTACGGACAGGCTGCGTGAAATCTGTTGTTGCCGCGTACTCGACGAACAGGGCATTCCGCGACCTCCGGCAGCGGGCCGGAACGGCGTATTGAACCACTTTTGCGACATTCGCGCCAATTGGCGGGTAACTTATTGATTTTCTGTCTGGATTCGCTGAAACACCAGGTCAAATACCGCGTGACCCAGACGCTGGCCGCGTTGCTCGAATTTTGTGACGGGCCGGTAATCGGGCCGTTCCACGAAATCGCCGGTCGGGCTGGTGTTGTGAAAGTCCGGCGAGGCCTGCATAACGCGCAACATGTGTCTGGCATAGGGCGCCCAGTCGGTGGCCATGTGGAAGTGGCCGCCGTAACGCAGTTTGCGGGCAATCAGTGCCACAAAGTCGGGTTGCACAATACGCCGTTTATGGTGCTTTGTTTTGTGCCAGGGGTCGGGAAAAAAAAGCAGCACCCGGTGCAGTGAGGCGTCTGTTATTTTCTGCTCCAGAACGTCCACCGCATCGTGGCAATACACGCGCACGTTATCGCTGTCCTGTGCATCAAGCCTTTTCAGCAGGTGGCCGACGCCGGGGCGATGCACCTCGATGCCAATATAGCGGCCGTCCGGGTCGGCGGCCGCCATCTGCGCCAGACTGTCGCCATTGCCGAAACCAATTTCCAGCGTGAGCGGAATCGAGTCAGCTGAAGGCCTGAGCCAGTCGGCTGTTGCGTCGAAGTCGAGGCCGTAACGCGGCCACAATTCATCCAGCGCACGCTGCTGGCCGGGCGTCAGGCGCCCCTCGCGACGTACGAAGGAGCGGATACGCCGAAAAGGCTGGTCTGTGTTATGTTTGCTGTCGTTCATGATGTGGTCTGCGTCGGGGGATTATACGGTCTTGTTTGATGAGTATCCGGACAAACTGAAAGACTGGGTCAGCCAGCTCGATTATGTTGCGATTGGCTGGGAGCTGCTGGTGCTGGTATTTGCACTCGCCGGCGCTGTAACCGTACACCGGACGCTGGGGCGTTACCTGCTGGCCACCACCAACGCCGGTGAACGAACCTTCAGGCACATCACGCTGCGCAGTATGCAGCGCGTGGTGTTCCCGCTCAGTTTGCTGCTGGGTGCGCTGGTCGGCCGGGCCATTCTGGAATCGATGAAAGTCGATGTCACCTTGCTGAACTTTATTGTGCCGCTGATGCTGTCACTGGCGCTGGTGCGCCTCGTGGTTTACGTCTTACGCAAGGCACTGCGTCCCGGCCCCGCCGTCAAGGCCTGGGAGAGTTTCATCAGCACGTCTATCTGGGTGCTGGTGGCCCTGCACCTGCTGGGCTGGTTGCCGGAAGTGGTACGGGCGCTGGACGCGTTCGGTTATTCCTTCGGCGACCTGCGCATATCCCTCTACACGATCCTGCAGCTCGCCGTTGCGGTTGGCGCCCTGCTGGTGATGGCCACCTGGCTGTCATCCGTCATCGAACAGGGCCTGTCACGCTCCGAGTTTATCAGTCCCGGTGTTCGTATCGGCCTGGTCAAGACCAGCAAGTTCGGCCTGTACACACTGGCGGCATTACTTTCCCTCAGCGCCGTCGGCATAGACCTCGGTGCACTGACTGTATTCGGTGGGGCGCTCGGTGTCGGGCTGGGTTTTGGCCTGCAACGCATTGCCAGTAACTTCATCAGCGGCTTTATCCTGGTCTTCGACCGTTCCATCCGCCCCGGCGATGTCATCAGCATCAACGAAAAATTTGGCTGGGTGGAAGAGCTGCGCGCGCGCTATATCGTCGTGCGCGACCGTGACGGTGTAGAGACCCTGATCCCCAACGAAAACCTGATCACCACCGAAGTGATCAACTGGAGTTACAGTGACCGCAAGATACGCGTCAAATTACCGGTACAGATCAGCTACGAAGATAATCCTGAACAAGCCATGGAAATTCTGTTGAATGCAGCGAAAGTCTCACCACGTGTATTGAATGAACCGCCGCCGGCTGCACGGCTGATGGGTTTTGGCGACAGCGGTATAGACCTGGAATTGCGGGTGTGGATTCGTGACCCGCAACAGGGTGTCGCGAACGTGCGTTCCGATGTAAATGTCGCGATCTGGAAGGGTTTCAAAGAGGCCGGGATTACCATTCCGTACCCGCAGCAGGATTTGTACATCAAGGAAATGCCGGTTCGGGGGTAAGTGGAATGTGCCGTGTTGCCAGTGCTTTTCGGCTCAACGGTTTGCCCGCTGCGCGGGTTCCCTGCGCTTCTCGCAAAACGCGGCGTTCGCCCAAACTCGCGGTTTATGCTGCGCATAAACCACTCAAACAGGG
>NZ_JBTTIO010000031.1:0-3454 GCF_058323355.1 Thiogranum sp. | reverse complement strand
CCTGTTCCACAGGCGCGGGTTCCGACTGTTTCACGGGTGGCGCAGGTTTTTTGATTTCGACTTCAACCGGAGCGCTGTCAATTTCGATCTGGATGGCTTCCTGGGCGAAAGCCGGAGGGTTCAGAAAAATTGCCCAGATCGCAAACTGGAATACCGGGTTTTTGGTCACGTGATGGCCTCCTGGCGGGGCTGCATGTTGCCGATGCCTGTCAACGGGGGCAAGAATCGGCAATGACAGGTGCCAAGTCAAGCACTTTTTGACAAAGAATCTCCGCAACCGCGGTTTCCGGCCGATGAAGGTACCGACAATTTTTTGATGTATGATCTAAAGGTTGCAATAATTTTCTATAATCCGGTCTACCCATACCAGGATCTCGCCCACTGAAATGCTCGATGTATACAGAAATTATTACGGGTTCACCGGCGAACCCTTCCGGCTGGGACCCGACCACCGTTTCTCCCTGCATCACGAAAGCTATGCCAATGCCAAGGCATATCTCGAATACGCTATTTTCCAGGGCGAAGGTTTTGTTGCTATAACCGGAGGCGCGGGCACCGGTAAGACTACCCTGATCGGTGAGATTCTGGCTGAACTGGATCAAAACAAGGTTCAGGTCGCAACGTTGACCAGTACCCAACTGGAGTCACGCGACCTGTTGCGGATGGTGGCTGGTTCGTTTGACCTGCACCCTGAAGACGCCAGCAAGGCCAGCCTGCTGACTGAAATAGAATCCTTCCTGGTACGCAAAATCCGTGCTGGTCAGCGAGCAATCCTGATCGTGGATGAAGCACAGGGCCTGTCCAAAGGCGCCCTGGAAGAGCTGCGCTTGTTGGCGAACCTTCAATACCGCTACCAGTTACTGCTGCAGATTTTCCTGGTTGGACAGGAAAACCTGCTGCGACTGATCAATGCGCCGGAAATGGAGCATCTCCAGCAGCGACTGGTGGCGGCCGCCTCGCTGGAAGCCCTGAACTTCGACGAAACCATTGACTATATCGAGCACCGGCTCAGCCGGGTAGGCTGGAAAGGCGATCCGGCGATTGACGAAGGCGCATTGCGCGAGATCTATTGCTACAGTGGCGGCATACCACGTCGTATTAACCTGATTGCCAATCGCCTGTTTCTGCAAGGCGGTCTGGAACAAAAGCACCGCTTTGATGCCGATGATACAGGTACCGTCATTCAAGGGTTGGTGGATGAGTTTCTGCTTGCTTCCGACCCCCCGATGACCGAGCGTGAGTTTTCACTGGCCACGGATGCCGGGGGGGCAGAAAGTTCACGCAGCCTGCCGCGCGACCATCAGGATACTTCCGGAGTGTCCCGGGGCACCGGAGATGAGAATCACAACACAGAGGATGCAGCAGATCCTGCAGACAAAGATCCGCATGGCGCGACACACAATAAGGCAGCCAATTCCATAAATTCAGGCAAGCCGGATGCATCAACATCTGCCGCCGGTAACAATCAGACAGTGCCGCTGAAAACAGAACCCCGGGCCGGGGCTGAAGCGTCAACAGAGGTGCCCGGCCCCCCTTCTGCACCGGAAGCCAGCAAGCGACGGGTTGGTCTGGAGCGCCCCGTGCCACCCCGCTCGAACGCTGACAGGTTGACGCGCCTGGTAAAGAAGGGTGATATAAAAAGCATTGTGTTGATCGCGGTTCTTCTGGTTGGGGCGGTATATCTGTTACGTGAGCCAGCCAATGATCAGCGTCCGCCTGAGGCGCCGGACCGGCAGGCGGTTGAAGCCGTTACGCAGGCCCAGCCGCAGCCGGGGCAAAAAGTTGAGAGAGAAACAGCGAAGGTGATGGATGATCTGACGAAAGAGGATCAGTTGACTGACAAGGCAGAAACATTGACTGGCGTAGCCGATGAGGATATGCCGGTAGCACCAGAGGTTGCCCACCAGGGTGAAGCTGTTGGTGAGCCATTACCCGACCTCGATGACAAGACCGTCGAAGCTGAAACGCCTTCTACAGAGGCTGCCTGGCCAGTGGCTGAAAAGAACAGCGAAAAAATCGAGACCACGGCACCAGCCAGATCCGGGCCTGAAGCCGTGACGATAACGCCAGTGGAGCCTGCGGCGCAAGCCAGTGCTGCTGCGCCAGTCAAGGCTGTTGTGCCGGTAAAATCCACGGTATCGACCGGGCGGCCTGCAGAGCCAGACAGGTCGCCACAGCCTGCAGATCATCGCAGCAAACCCGACAACGTCAGTGTCCAGATGCAACTTGCCCGTTTGAAGCAGGAGGCCGGGCGGAGGCTTGCGGCCCGTCAGGTGCAGGAAAAAGCAGAACTCAAACCAAAGTCTGAGCCAAAATCCGGGGCGGTTGCGAAGAAGCCTGATTCCGTTCCGGCAGACAAACCCTCCAGGATTGCCACCCCGGCCAGTTCGACGCCCGAGGAGGCAATTGCCACGCTCCTGGACGGCCGCTGGAGCAGTCGCGGAAAGCCGGCTTCGCTACTGCCTTCCGATACCACCTTTTGCGACAGACAGGATGACGGAATCCATTGCAGAAGTGTGCCTCAAAATGTCAAAACCCAATATGGCCTGGCGTTGTACAAGGTAGAAACAACACTGAGCGGGTTTTCGCCAGAGGGACATTTTGAAATGTCGTACCGCACACGGGTCAAGCTGGTGGGTGATGGTGTGGCAGGACGTAACAATACGCGCCCGGTATCAGGTGATGATGGCTGGCAGGTAAGTGTGTATTCCATGAGCTGTAAACTCAGTGATTCAAGCAAGGTATCGTGTGTAGACGGGAAGGGTGTAGTCCGCGAGTATCAACAAACAGGTCTGCACAAGCAACAGTAAAAAGGCCAGTGATGGTTTCACTGGCCTTTTGTCGCAGATGGCTCCCCGGGACAGGCTCGAACTGCCGACCTAGTGATTAACAGTCACCCGCTCTACCGACTGAGCTACCGGGGAATCGCGTTTCACGAAGCCGGGGATGATACGGAACTGCCCCCGGTTGGTCAACCGCGTGGGACTCAGCTTTCCAGTGCCCTGGCGATACGCCCCAGCGCGTCTTTCAGCGTGTCCATGCCGGTGGCGAAGGACAGGCGCAGGTAACCCGGTGCGCCAAAGGCGGAACCCGGCACCAGCGCCACCCCGGCTTCGTTCAGCAGGTGTTCCGCCAGTTCGACGTCATCGTTGATCCCGTCCAGCCGTTCAATCACGCTGCTGAGGTTGGGGAAAGCGTAGAAGGTGCCGTCCGCCTCGGCACAGCGCACGCCATCCAGCGCATTCAGTGCCGCAACCACATAGTCGTGTCGCTCGTGGAACGCCGCCAGCATGGGGGCGATACAGGACGGGTCGCCATCCAGGGCTTCCCGGGCTGCGGCCTGTGAGACGGCCGCCGGGTTCGAGGTGCTCTGCGACTGGATCTTCTTCATCGCCTGGATCAGTGGTTTCGGGCCGCCGGCATAGCCGATGCGCCAGCCGGTCATGGCATAGGC
>NZ_JBTTIO010000030.1:0-4138 GCF_058323355.1 Thiogranum sp. | reverse complement strand
GCGATGTTCTGCGCAATCATCGACTTGCCGACACCGTTCGGGCCGACCAGTATGATGTTGGCGGTTTCCTTGATAAAGCTCAGCGTCATGAACCCGGACACCGCCGCCTTGTCACACTGATCCGGCCAGTTCCAATCGAAGTCGGCAAGTGGCTTGAAGCGGCCGATGTGCGCCGCACTCAGTCGACGTTCGAGTCCGCGACGCCTGCGCTCGACTTCTTCCCACTCGAGCAGTTGTTGTACCCAGGGCCATTCGGCCTCGGGTAATGCGTCCCAGTGGGCCACCAGACCGTGAAGTTTGAGCGCGGCAGCGCGTGGCATGAGTTCGTTGCGCAGGATCGGATCGGTATCAGGTCGTGTTGTCATCGGCTTGCTCCGTATCATGGGTGGTGTCGGTGTCGAGTTGGTCATAGCGCGCCAGCGATGCTGCACGGCCGACCTGGACGTAATTAAAATGGCCCCAGTCGACTTGCGCCTGTTCGCCAGGCAAGGTCCGGAGTCGAAGATACGCTTCGCTCGGTTTGCGCGGACGCAGTTGTGCCACATGCGAGCGGAAATGGCTGGACCCACCCGGGTAGCCGCGTTGCTGTGCCATCGCATACAGCCGCGTGGCTGTGAGCGTGGGGTACTGTTCCAGTGTTTCGATAATGAAGGGGATGTAGGGATCAATGATCGAGACCGCTCGTGCGCGCTCGGCTTTGGGCATGCCCGCCTGAGACAGCACGCGATCGACGGCCGAGTGATGAATGCCAAGCTGGGTGGCAATGGTATGCGGGCCCCAGAGCTCTACAAAGTGATAGCGAAGAATCTTCGTCTCGAGTGCCTTGCTGATAGCCAATCGTTACCTCCTTCAATCAGGGTGATCTGCATTGTTTGCCACGTTGCGGTGGTCGCAAAAAGTCATGTCTGAGAAAGGGATCGCACTCACGGTGGCAGACATGACAGTAAATGGCTGTCTCCGTGCGATCGCACCCGTATTCGTGATGACTTTCTCCTGTGTTCAATGCCAAGAGCAGTAGAACAAGGGCGACAATCGGAGGGGAACCCTGATGCGTTACTTTTTCTCGTTGACGCACCCGGAACCGGCGCTGTCGATCCGCATTACTGTGCTGGCCACGGCGCGTTGAGCGGTAGCGTTTGGCTGCCCGTTGCAGCGAGGCAGATCGCGCCAGATCAGCGCAGCCGTTGGCGCAATAGACGTTACCGCGGTCGCAGTGACGACAGATAATGACCTGGCAGTGGCAACGTGCGCATTGAAACATCCGGGCACTGGGGTTCATCGGTATGAAAGGCCGATGAGGGCTGGAGTTTGACCCGTCTTGGTGAGATCATGAACAGGCTGTGCGAAAGCACGGTTTGGGGCATAGCGTCAGTTTTTGACCGTCAAATCCAGGCTGGCGCTATGCCTGTCTCCTCGGCTACACCTTCCGTACCGGTTTTCCGGCCAGATGTCATCTGATTACGCTTGAGTGGGCATTGCTCCATGGGCAGGAGCGGCTGTCCTAAACGAATCGCTCAGGATGGGGTGATTTTCATTTTGGAACGGAACAGCGGCAAATATCAGCGGGTTTCTAGCGGCACTTACAGTTACAGGCCGGAATAGGGCATGGCAAGGTGATGGGGTTGGGACTCTTGTCGGTGGCGCCAGTCAGTTAGGTGGGCGTTTCGCAACTGAATAATACGATTGATGTTGCAGCGAAATATTGTCTGGTTTCAGGAGCATCCGTTGATGGTATGTACTAACTGGTGCGGGTAACTTTATGACGCAATTGGTGATTCTGCTGGATACAGAAAGAATAATATTTTGTGCTATCATTTGATGGCACAAAATAACACGGGGTGATTCTGATGGACACGTTCACAGTAAGAGATCTACGCGAACGCACCGGCGAGCTTATCCGCGATGCCGAGTCGGGAGAGCTTGCGGTTGTCACCAAGCATGGCAAACCCGTATTTGTCGCCGTACCCTTTAGCGAAGAGGTCGTGGCATCCGGCATCCTGTTCGTTCTGGCGGCAAGATTTTTTCAGGAAAACCTCCTGAGCCTGGGTAAGGCGGCACGCTTCGCAGGTTGTTCGATACCCGAGTTCGTCGACTACCTGGACAAGGTTGGTATGCCCACCGTGCAGTACCCGGCGGAAGAACTGGAACAGGAACTGGAAGCGATTGGCTGAGACTGTTGTCGCCGATGCGGGGCCGTTGATTGCGTTTGCGCATCTGGAACGGCTTCCGCTGCTACCGGAGTTACTTGGGCGCGTTATCGTACCTGTCAGTGTTTTGCAGGAATGCCTGTATATTCCCACCCGGCCTGACGCGGTGACGATTCAGACCGCGTTGGACGAGGGCGTGCTGGTCGCACAGGCGTCAACCGACACGCCCCTGGAAGGCCTTTCATCTTCGCTGGGCACAGGCGAACAGTCCGCCATTTCTCTTGCGCTTGCGCTGGAATGTGCCGTACTCATGGATGACAGGCTGGCGCGCCGGGCCGCCCGTCACCTGGGGCTGCGCGTCATCGGTACGGGAGGCGTACTGATCAAGGCCAGGCAGAGCGGGTTGATACCTGAAGTGGCCCCTTTGCTGGAGCAGTTGTGTACCAGGGGGTACCGCCTCTCGTCCGGACTCATTGCCACTATCCTTCAATATGCCGGGGAAGCGTGAATACGCAGGGTATTGGGCCTGCCAAAGCCTTTGGCTGTGGCCTGTTACTGGTGCGACGCCCCACTTGAGTGTGTATACTGGGTGTGTAACCAGAGAAGGTGCCGGATACCATGTCACACCGCGTCAATATCATGCTGGATAATGAGGTCTGGCAGGCCATGCAGGCACTGCCCCGCGGCGAGCGCAGCCGGCTGGTCAACCGCGCCATCAAAGCGTACTTGTTGCAACAACGCCGGCAAAAAGCGGCGGAGGCCATGGATGCCCTCCGTGAATCCACCCGCCCCCTGTCCGGCAGCACGGAGCAGTGGGTGCGGGAAGACAGGGAGAGTCATTGGAAAGATTGATCGTCACGGATGCGTGCGTGTTGCTCAAATGGGTGCTGCCGGCCGAGCTGGAACAGAATCTTGCGCAGGCGCTGGCCTTGCGACGTGCCTTTGAAGAGCAGCGGATTGACTTGCTGTTGCCGCCGCTGTGGTTCTACGAGGTGGGAAACGTGCTCACACGCAAATGTCCATCGGATGCGGCGCGACGCCTGCGCCTGTTGACGGACCTCGCCATGCCCGAGGCGCGTCCGAGCACCCGCTGGCAGGAGGTGATCTGCGAGCTGGTACAGACCAGTGGCGTCACATTCTATGATGCAACCTATCATGCCCTTGCCCGTGTGACGTCCGGTGTTTTTGTGACAGCAGACATGAAATACCTGGCGCGCGCCGGTCGCGATGCGCATATCCTGCCGCTGTCCGAGTGGCTGGACTGATTGTGCTCCCGCCACTCAAACCCATCGCCATGAAAGAACGCGTTTCCATGCTATTCATCGAGCGCGGGCAAATCGATGTACTGGATGGCGCCTTTGTCGTCGTTGACAAAACAGGTGTCAGAACCCAGATACCCGTCGGTTCCATTGCCTGCCTGATGCTGGAGCCCGGGACGCGCGTGTCTCATCGCGCTGCCGCCCTGGCGGCCCGCGTTGGTACCCTTCTGGTGTGGGTCGGCGAGGCAGGGGTTCGCCTGTACGCTTCCGGCCAGCCCGGTGGCGCCCGTTCCGATCGTCTCCTGTACCAGGCAAAACTCGCACTGGATGAAAAAGCCCGCTTGCGCGTTGTGCGTAAAATGTATGAGCTGCGTTTTGGTGAGAAGCCACCCGAACGACGTAGCGTGGAACAGCTGCGTGGAATTGAAGGCGTGCGCGTGCGAAAAATCTACCAGGCGCTGGCAAACCGGCATGGCGTTGACTGGAAACGGCGTGACTACAACCCGGAAGCCTGGGGCTCGGGTGATATCCCCAATCGCTGCGTTTCTTCAGCGACTGCCTGCCTGTACGGTATTACCGAGGCGGCGGTACTGGCAGCCGGCTATGCGCCCGCGGTTGGATTTATCCACACAGGCAAGCCATTGTCGTTCGTTTACGATATTGCTGATATCTTCAAGTTCGATTCCGTTGTCCCGCTGGCCTTTCAGGTGGCCGCTAAAGAACCGCGTGAAC
>NZ_JBTTIO010000003.1:0-44225 GCF_058323355.1 Thiogranum sp. | reverse complement strand
CCTCATTACTGAATTCGTTTCCGCTGCAACACTTGAAATTGCCGTGAAACAATTGATTCACCGGCCAGTGCTGCTTTTCCTGGTGTCAGAAAACAGGGCGGCAGAAAACACATTGCAAAAGGCTACTGCACAGGCCCGGATCTCCAGTATCATGTCAGAGTTCGACCCGCCTATACAGGTTCTGCCGGTGGGTACCGTAATAGAAGTCGTGAACAAGGATCCTGTCCTCCACAATACGCATGTATTTGACCGTAAGCGTACCCTGTTCAACGTCGCCACGCCGACCACCGACATCGCGGTACAACGCAAACTCACCCGCCCCGGCCTGTTCGGTGTCCGTTGCGACCTTCACCCGTCGATGAATGCATGGATCGCCATCGTCAGCAACCCTTATTACGCCGTTATCGATAAACCGGGCATTTTTACAATTGAGAACATAGCCCCCGGGCGTTACGAGTTACACATCCAGCGCCCCGACAGACAGGAGCAGATTCTTGTGCTGGACATGGCACCCGCAGAACAGCGGAAGATCCGGCTTCCTCCCTGAAAAATCACTCGGGGCGTGGATTCAGCATGGTTGGTGCAGCAACACCTTCAGACTGCATCAGGTCCATCGCCTCAAAGGCATTCATAACCAGCAGTACCGTGACCAGCAGGACGATAAGCAGAATAATGGGCAGACCTATACGATTAAACCAATCCATGATCCTGACCAACTTCTATGGAGAGTCTGATTAATTCGTCATCCCGGCGCAGGCCGGGATCCAGGGCGTTGAATTTTCTGGATTCCGGCCTGCGCCGGAATGACGATTTCGAATTAATCAGAGCTTCCCTATGGATAGACATACCTGAACGATCGAGATAACAGATCAAGGCTCACCCGCTGTTGTCTGTGAACCGTCAGAGCTTTTATGGTGCCGCCAGGACAGCGCGATAATTAAAAGAAAAGGAATGGAGATCAGAGCAAGAAACACGAAGAACATAAACCAGGGATAGCCGAGTGACGCCTTTACATAGGTATATTGTTGCTCAGCCGACACAACGCCTGAAAACAACAGCAGTACAAATAAAATCGATCTAGATCCCGTCTTCCAGTACTTGTTCAATTACCTGCTCCATAAGGGAAATATCTGTTGGCCCGGGGAATACTTTCCGCACAATACCTTGTTTATCGACAATGAACGTCCAGGGTTCACCTTTAATGCCCCACTCCACCCAGGTGGGATCATCCTTGTAACCATCGACATGTAGTACCGCCAGGCGCTCCCCGTACTCTTCCTGCAGGGTCGCGACACGTACCAGCTGGTCCACGCACATGGTGCAATGTTGCGGGGTACCAAAAACAACCAGGAAAGGCTTATGTTCCGCCAGCAGATCTGCAATATTCCAGCGATGCAGTTTGTCCGCCGTATTCATGGAACAGACGTCATGCCAGGTTCCACCTTCGGCAATCATGCGGTTGTTACTCTTCGGGACCGGGTCTCCTGCCGACACATTCGGTTTGAAAGCATCGCCGTCGCATGCCGCCAGCACAAGCGTTGAAAAGACAACGGCCAGCACTGAAGCGGGCCGGGTCTTTTCCGACACCCCTGACTTTCGTGTTTTATACAGGAATCGCACTGTCTATACGTATTCCTTGTTCGGATCCTTCAACCCGGTACCAATACAGATCCAGGGCACAATCGCCAGCGCAACCACACCACCCAGGCCAAAAAATCCAATCGCAATTTGAGCAGCAATACCCATTGTTACCCTCCTTACTCACACACTTGTGAATTGTCTTAACTATACACCAATCCGCTAGCGGGGTTGCAAAACCTCGCCATCTTCATCGGTTTCCTTCAAGGCCAGCAAATAACCAATCAATGCCTTGAGGTCTGTGTCCGGCAACCCGTCGTAGGCCGGCATTTCCGCCCGGTAGCGCCGTTTTGACACGCCCGGCCAGGGCGCTTTCATATAACGCTGCAACCAGTCTCCGGTACGCCTGCTGCCAACTCCATCCAGACTCGGGCCGTAGGCGTAACCATTACCAAAAACCTTGTGACAGACATTGCAGCCCTCCCGGTGGTAAATACTTTCGCCCAGCCGCGTCTGCTCGCTGTCATGGTATACGTAATGTACCCGTGGGGGCTGATCCAGAACCAGCCGGCCAACCACAATCGCCACTGCGAAGATCGACACCGCACCGATTAATACAAACCACTCTCCAGCGCGAAGTTTCACGCCCATCTGCCTGACCTATTCAAACCGGTCGTCGTCACCCTCGCTGAATATCTGCTTCGAGATATCCTCGTCAAACTGATGGTGCTTATGGGCCCAGTAAATTCCCAGTACAATGAATACCAGTGTAACCAGACCTGTAGCCGCCCAGATATAGGGAATCAGCACTTCACCTGACATACTTTTAACCTCTCACCATAAATACAACCATCATGCCCGTTACTGCACCGGCCTTGCAGCGGAAGGTGGCAGCGGGTAATTACGTGAACCGGGATTCGATTTCAGACTGACCATAAATGCGGTCAGCACTTCCCGCTCACTCCCACTCAACAGGCGAAAATCAGGCCCGAGACTGCCATCGTGCGCCGTACCCGGTACCAGGGAGGGCGGATTATCGAAATAGGCAAGCAGCCATTCCCTGCTCCGCCGTGTACCCTCACCATCCAGCACCGGTGCCACACCATTTTCTCCCAGGCGCAGCACCCGATGACAGCTGTTACACCCTTTGCGCTTGTAAAGTGCGTGACCTTGTAACGCCTGTTCGGTCCACTCAACATAATCCCTGGGCTGGCGCGGTTTGTCACCACTCGAAGAACGTCCGGCCACCATCAAAACAGCAAGCACTGCCAGCACGGCAGACAGAGAGAACATGATCTTTTCACCGCGCTTCATATACCGATAACCCGCAGATCAGAAAAGCACATGAAACAACAACTCACTCGCTGCCATACCAATCACCAGCACCACACCCACCGCACTCAAACTCAGTATAATGCGTTCCGCTTTCCTGAGCTGCTTGAGTGGTCCTATGACGTATTTGGACATCACCAGAAATATGGTCACCGCAAGCAGGATGAGCGCAAATATGAGTACCGAAATCTGATCTGTAAAAACCATACTGGCTAAAGCATACCCTCATCATGTAACCGTGTCAGGGATATCTGCACAGCTATCGTCGAGGCTTCTTTTTGGCATTGATCGTCCACACGACTGCCGCAATTCCACCCAGAATAATAATGATCTGGAACATGATCATCATATAGCCCCAGTCCCACCACGGCTGCGTATGGGTATCATTCACAAAAGTCGTTGTTACGGTTTCCCAACGCTGCCCATACCCTGGCCACGGGAAGGTCCAGAGGAACGCCTCAAACACCGTGATCACCACAATCATAATCAGCCACCACGGGATTTTCCCGTTACCTTCCTTGATTCCATCGTACTCTTCGTCTGAAAAACGTCCGAATACGGTACCTTTATCTTCCATCGATTTATCTGGATCCGACATAGCGTCACCTCATATTGATTTGGTTACTTCAGGCTCTCGAGAAAAGCGACCAGTGCGTCCATATCTTCGTCACTCAGATAGGTGAAGGCAGGCATGATCGACCCCGGCGTGACTGCACGCGGATTGCGGTGATGCACATAGTGCCAGGCCTTGACCCGGTTACGACTTCCTATGTGTAACAGGTCCGGCGCCTTGCGATCGGAGCCAAACAGACTGGGGGACTCAAGCTGCACGTCTTCAGCCGTCGGCGGTTCACCGAAATAGGTCCAGTCCTGGGTCTGCTCGGGCAACAGGGTGTGGCACCACCAGCAGCCTTCACGGATAAAGATGGTTTTCCCCTTACCCGCCAGCGTTGGCGCATCCGCACCCTGCATGAACGGGTCATGAATGTTCCAGCCGGTATGACCCCAGATTTTCTCTTTTTCCCTGGCCAGATCGCTGGGCGGGATCGTGCTCACATAGGTGGATCCGGCGACGATGGTCAACCCGATCGAGGTAAAGATCACCAGCACCACCAGAACGGTACCTACAACATATTTAGGCATGTTATTTCCTCCCTCGGGCTCAGGCAGTGGCCGGTGCTGTAACGGCACCGGATCCTACCGTTTCGTCTTGCTCCCCGTACCTGGCTGTCATAATCATGTTGTACAGGAAGATAGGCTGCGAAAGTATGATCATCAGTCCGAACACCACGCGACCAACCATATATGGGTGTGTCGCAATTACGGACTCGATATACGGGATTTCATAAACTTTTGCGGCACCCTGGACCAGGCCAGCGCCGGTCAGCGAAATCCAGAAGCCCATGAAGCCGATAGCAGTCAGCCAGAAATGCACACGCGCCAGCTTGATACTGTAGAGCTTCTTCTTAAGCAACCGTGGCAGACCATAGTAGATTGCGCCTATCTCGATGAATGTCGAGAAACCCAATAGTGCAAGGTGGGCGTGCGCAACAATCCAGTGCGTACCGTGGATGTACCAGTTGAGTGTGCGTGTCTGCTGGAATGCCCCCTGGATATTCAGCGGGATGGCGAACAGGACACCGGTGAGCGCCCACTGCAGAGAGATGTTTTTGGTAAACATCCACCACTTGTCCTTCATGGTCATCAGCATGTTCACCACGAAGGCCAGTGCAGGGATCATGATAAGCACACCACTCACTGAAGCAAAGGACTTCAACCATTCCGGAATCGGCGCACCCATCAGGTGGTGTGCACCCGGTGTAGAGTAGAACGCGATGATGGACCAGAAGTGCAAGTGTCCGATTTTGTGGCTGTACAGCGTATTACCGGATATCTTGGGAATAATATAGTAGGCAATAGCCGCCGAGACCGGGGTGATCCACAAACCGAGAACATTATGCGCATGCCACCAGGTCATATAGGCCTCACTGAGACCGGTCACCGGGAAGAAGTCCGGGATAGCGCCGATAAAGTAGGTCAGGATAATGAACAGGCAGGCGGCCCCGAAGAACCACAGGGTTACGTACAAGCCTTCCGTTTTGCGATTCAGCATCGTCAGCCACACATTGATCGCCAGTGGCAGCAACATAAACAGCAAGACATAGATATCAACCGGCCAGATCAGGTCCTGGTACTCACGACCGGTCGTAAGACCATTGATCAGCGTAATAAACACCACCACCATGCCCAGATTCCAGGCCCAGCAGTTCCAGGTGCCCAGTCTCTCGCTCCACAACTTTGTCTTGCACAGTGCCGGCGTCATGTAGCACATGGCACCCGCAAAGGCCATAAAGATCCAGCCGAATATGACAAAGTGAACGTGTACCGGTCGCACACGGCCAAAGTGCAGCCAGGGCATGTCATTCGGAAACACATCGGGCCATGCCAGGCGGAATGACGTGATAATCGCCAGCATTGTACCAATGACCAGCATGACAATCGCCGAGAAAAAGAAATGCTTCGCAGCAGTCCCCTCCGCATAATCATTGCTTGTTAGAAAGCTCATACCTCTCTCCTCTGCGAAAAACGCAAACCTATTATTTACCCTGACGTGTCATAACAGTATTCAGAAGCCAGAAGCTCAACCCGGATAGCAGGCCGGTAACAATGGATATCCCGAACCCCCAGTCCAATAAACCTGTCCAGTCATCGTGAATGCGCATACCAATCAATGGCAGGAAGGCAAGCTGGAAAACGGTGCCAAGACCTAGCCCAACCATCAGTCCACTGTAGAGAAAATTAATTAAGCGGTGCATCGCTGTTACCTCCACGTTGTTTCTTGAAAATCGTCAGAAAAATATTACTGATGTATGTCCAGTAACCGAAACCCATCAACATTGCGCCAGTTATAATCATGATGTGGTGGATAGGACCTACTGCTTCCAGTGCCTGCCCGTAAGTCATTCCGTTATGGATCATGTTGCCTTCAATAATCCCGAGCACCACCAGCGACGTAAAAAAGATCGATACGCCCAGCAACGAAAACCAGAATGACATGGTTGCCAGAACCATACTGTAGATCGGCCGCCCGACCAGTCTCGGCAGAACGTAATAGAACAACCCCATCATGCCTGTCGTAACACCACCAACCAGATTGATATGTGCGTGCGCAAGCGGATCGATAAGATGCCCTGCCGGCCCGGATTCCCTGATCCATTGTGCAATACCGGGAAACGTCTGCATCACACCCAGTATGGTTCCGATAAAAAGGTTGGTGACTGAAAGGAGAAAGAAACGCAGAATGTGTTTCTCGGCACCGGTTGTACCGGTATGCGTACTCTCTCTCCTCGACGGCGCCTGGGTAGCACGGTTCGCCAGTTCAACAAGATTACTACTCATCCATCACTGCCTCTTTCGATCACCAGTGTCCGCAGATAACTCACCACCTGCCGACGTTGCGAATCCGATAACTGCTCCCTCCATCCAATCATGGGCGTACCGACCAGCCCATCACTGATAATGGCAAACAGTTCGTCATCGGTTCTCGATTGTGTACGCTCAGCGCGTAAATCCGCCGGGCGTGGTATGACGCGGTAAGCCCACTCACCCTGCCCGTCGCCACGAACGCCATGACACGACAAACAGATCTGCGCGTAATACACCCTGCCACGCTCGACAGCACGCGGGTCTGTTCCTTCAACGTAGGTTACGGGCGACGCGGGATTGCCCACACCCGGCGCCGGGATGACATGGTTATCATCCGGTACAGCCCAGGTTGCTGCCGTCGCCAGTAACACAGCGGCAGCAAAACCCGACACTACGTATATCGTGGCCTGCGAAATCACCTTATTTCGCCACCTGCCTCATCCGGAAACTTCCTCTGTCTCAGCAGCCTTTTCGCTGACAGATTCAGTGACTGGCCCGGCACCCATTTCCCTGCGCGCCTGGTTAATATCCCAACCCGGTCGTAAAGACATGACATACCAGACCAGCTGCCAGCGTTGCTCTTCCTCCAGGAAATCCGCGAAAGAAGGCATGGGCGTTCCGTCAAACCCGGTCGTGAACGTCCGGTAGATACCCCTCGGCGTACTGGATGCCACAAACTGCGTGGGATCGGTAAAGTCCCGGGGCTCGATCGGAAGGTCATTGTCATCTTTCAACTGCGGGGCGGACGGACCATCGCCTTTACCTAACGGGCCATGACATTTCGCGCACTTCATTTCCTTGTAGACCGCCTTCCCGGCGACAACCATTTCAGGGGTTGGCGGAGGTGCCTCGCTGATTTCAACAGGCTCTTCCTGGTATTCCTTTTCTTCTTCCCAGCGTTCTGAAAGTGACTTGATATACGCCACAACCGCCCAGCGGTCACGTTCAGGCAGGAACTTGAAGGAAGGCATATCCTGGTCTGCCACCAGACCACGCGAGATGGCGGTAAACAGATCCCAGTCCGTTGGCAGGGAACCACTCGGCGTAGAGCGTACCTTGAAGACAGCACCCTGGAAGTCCCGCGGTCGACGCGGCAACTTGTGGTTGGGACTGTATTTGTCCGCCAGTTCCCAGACCGCACCGGCACCATCGCCTTTAGTGCCATGGCAACCGATACACAGCCCTCGATACGTCCACTCCCCGTACTTGAGCAGCCCCGGCGTTACTGGCGGGCTTTCGCCAACCGGCTCAATATTGCCGGTCTTTGAAGAGTACTCGAAAAAAGTCTTGTAGAACGATCTGCCCGATGACTGATCTGTCGACTGGGTCGGCACGGCGATGCTGATACTCGCGGCTAACCCGACTCCACCCGCCAGGCCAAATATCCACTTAAGATTATTCAAGGCAGCCTCCTGATATTGCTGTTGTCGCCCGCCCCCACCACAGGGGCGGGCATTAACTTCACATCGTGCCAGCGCTAACTACTTGCTGAAGCTGTAATTCACTGTTGCTGTTCCACCGGCACTGACCGTGACATCCTGTGTCGCTTCACCCAGCTTTTCGTGCCAGATCTTCACCTTGTAGGTTCCGGGAGGCACATCTGACAGCGTGAAACTGCCGTCCGCTGCGGTCACAGTAATGTAAGGGTGTTTTGCGACATAGACATAACCGAGCATCCATTCATGGGCATCGCATTTCACGATAACCTCGCCAGGCTTGCGAAGCGGTTTCTTGATGACCCTGTCCTGCAAGGGGATCGCCACGTTGTACATGGTTTTCTGTTTGGGCCCGTGATAGAGATGGGTGTTATGCAGAATCGGGTCACGGCTGACAATTCCGAGCTTTTGCCCCGCCACGCCAACACTTACGTGCGGGTCAAACATGCATTCCTTATTCTCAAAGTCGACGATACCCTTTTTATCGTAGGCCTTGCCCTTGTCGATATTTTCAATAACAACAACAGCATTTTTAAGGCCACCGCTGGCATCGATCACGTAATAATCGGCCTTGATCGTGTTACCACAGTAGTCTTTATCCTTGGTAATTTTCAGCTCGGGATTAGCCGGCGCAGTACCCTTGAAGGTAATCTTGCCGGAAATCGTCCCTCCATTTGAGACATCTATTACCTTGTAGGCATAACTCGATGTGCCCAGAGCCATCAGCACCGCACCTGCAGCCAAACTTTTAATTCCCGGTTTTCTCATCATCAATACCTCTTCCTGTTACTTGGTCGTCTCACTGGAGAGCGACAGAATGTAATTGACCAGATCCCAGACTTTACTTTCTTCGCCTTCAAAAAAGTCGGAATAAGATGGCATCGCACCGCCATCGAGGCCGCCCATAATGGTGCGATACAAATCTTCCTTACGGGCCCCGTTCTTGAAAGAAGTCCGCATGGTCAGATTGCGCGGTGGAAGCAGGAAGTCCCAGTCATCCTTCAAATCAATGGCCTTTTTGCCGTCACCCTGACCACCGCCACCATGGCATTCCCAGCACTTGAACTCCTGGTATACCTTGTAGCCGTTATTTATGCTGCCACCCGTGGATGGAATCGGGGTACCGACCACCTCAAGCACCTCCGGTTCCGAGCCTTCAAAATCAGGGTAGAGACTCTTGATGTAGTAGATAACCTTCCAGCGGTCGTCTGTATCAAGCCCGGCAAAAGACGGCATGAACCCCGGAACACCGAATGTCACCGTACGGAACAGGTCCTCATCCAAAGGTAACTCACCACTGACTGTGGAACGGAATTTATAGATACCTGCCGTGAAATCACGTGGGTGTGGCGCTGTATCCCGGCTCAGAAAATAGGCAACCGGCCCTTTACCCTCGCCCTTGAGTCCATGGCAAAAGACACAGGAACGATCATAAATCGCCTTGCCTTCAGCCACCGTATCCGCATTGACCGGTGGACGTCCTTTATAGGGCGACACCTTGATCGGCATAACCCTCGCCGCTTTGGCATCATCTCCTTCTGCCGCCTGCAACGGACCTGTCAACAGGCCTGTCAGAACGGCCAGCGAGGAGCCCAGCACTACGAATCTTTTCATCATCTTCATGTCTGATTCCTCTCTCGTTAAAAGGCCATGTCAACGCCGATGGTGTACATCGATTCCAGATTGGTCACCGGACTCTCTTCACCACCGCCGACATTCGCCGGCAGGTTCTCTGAACTTTCCAGATTGAACTGCCCGCGGGCATACAAACCGATACTTGGCGTGTAGTAGTACTTGGCGATCAGGCTCAGGAATGAAGAGTCCAGGTTAAGCCTGGCATCGCCTGGCGCAACAAATGGTGTTGGTAATGCAGACAGACCACCTGTTTCCATAAAGTCATAGCGCGCACCCAGCATCCACTTGCTGGTCACCAGCCAGTCGGCTTCGATACTGATACCCATGGCATCGGTTTCCCATTTGGACGTATTTGCGACCGCATTTCCGAAATCAGGCTCATCAATTTCATCCCAGATAACCGTGCCGTAGAGATCGAAGTACTTGTATTGCCAACGCGCACCGATACCGTAACGCTTCCAGTCGAGCGCATCCCTGGAGAATATTACGTCCCCACCTAAAGGCGGTGGAGCAAGTGTGGCTCTGGCCGCATCAGGCGCCTGGTAATAGAAACCTGACACCTGGAACGCAGAGTAATCACCAAGCACCTTGTCATAACGCAGCATGGCGTAGGTATCCCAGCGGGTATCCCGTTTATCCTCGGCGGTGTCATTCTGGGCAACACCAATCTGGTAAAGGAAGCTCGGTCCGAATGGCCGCCCGTGCACAGAAACACCTTTCTGAACCGGTGCATTAAACAGGAACGGTTCATAAGGCAAAATCGAGAACCCGTCGTTACCGCTGCTGCCAAATCGCTCCAGACCGGTCAGCGGCCCCATTGGAATCGTCCCGCCAGACGCACCCGCCTGGCCTGGCCCTGTCGTCAATCCGAACATCTTGCTGGAAAAAGCCAGCGGCAATAACGGAATTCGACCAATGGCCGGCGGGAATTCATTGGTTTCCGCCTTGGGCTTGATCGGATTTATCTGCTGCCGATGTGTGGGAAAAGAGAAAAATGAGGATGGATCAAATTGACCGATCTTGAGATTTGCGACCTGGTGTCCACCGATGTTATCGAAGATCAGGAAGGCCCTCTCAAATCCAAGTGCCGACTCGGCCGGGTCCTGGGTATCGAACTCCGCCTCAAAGAAAAAACTGACATTCCTTGTTGCTGTTCCGGCAAAGAATATATTGATTGTTCTTGGGAAAACGATATCAGGATCGTCACGGACATCGAGTTCATCGACCGGTGTCGTGTCAGAACTGAGGGAAGATTTTTCAATGTCTGCACGAAGACGCACAGCCATGAAGTTACTTACCGCATCGATCGTCGCGCCGTTCAGCTCGCCGCCGAGTAACTGTTTAAGTGTCTTCCCACCATCCTCTGTCCCGGGCAACTGGTACCCGTTTTCAGCAAAGCGCTGGCCAAACGTATTCAGGCGTGGCTGACGCGTATGACATACATTACAGGTCATATCGTACTTGCGGGCGAACGCGGGAACTGCTTCCACAACCCCGGTGTCTATTGCCCAGAGTGCAAGCGCCACGACAAAACCGCCCAGACCCAACACTAACCGGCTCCCGCTACGGGGACCTCGAGCATAATTATTTTCCATAGGTACTCCCCTTCTGCTTACCATACTGACCTGAATGCTCCAGACTGCTCCAGTAATCCATCTCATACGCAAGCAGTGCAGGCGTCACCGTACACACAAGTGGCTACTGCCCTACTGCGCAGAAGATCGAATCAGGTCAACAATAATAAAACGTCGGTTGAAACCAGTGTTTCAATCGTTTCAGGCGGGGTTTCCAGGTGTTGGCGGACGGGTTTTTACCAGTACGAATGTACCCGTGTAGTGAGAGAAGGTTTGAACACGTTCAACTTGCGGGGATACATGAAGCGGGGAATAAGTGGATGGTATCGCAAATGCCCGCACCTCATTGCAGCACTTGCAATTATCACTGCACTGGCAAGGCGAAGTCATAACACTTTCGTCCCCGGGAGATTCATCGGAACCGAGCCTTCTGACGGCTGCTTTACGGGCACCGGCATCAGCATGCCGACCAGACTGAATATCGCAGTGTGCGTGAGCGTCGTTCGTGGCGGGTTCCTTGAGTTGCTCGCTGTCGAGCTTATGCTGGACTGATTGTCCCGCATGTTCGGCGTGGGCGTCCGACGTCTTGCCGTGTCCTGCCATTGCTCCCTGCAGAGGCGCTACCGTCATGGCAATGGTCAGCAATAACGTAAGAACTTGTATGCTCGCCTCCATCCGACCTCTCTTATGCAATTATTGTTTAGGCACGCATTTACTGTGCTTATAATTTGTAGCATCGGGAACGAAGAGTGTCAACACTAATTTCGTGCCATTATTTTGACAAGACTCAGCAGCTTAAGCTCGTTTTGACAAACCCCGGGCATCGCGTATTTTTACCGGATCCCACCTGCGAGGACATGCCATGCAACCAACAAGATCACTCCTGGCCTTATTGCCTGTTCTGCAGATGTTGCTGTTATCCGCATGCAACAGCATCAGCCCTGCTGTAACAGATACTGCTGGCAATACCTTCATCCAGATTACTTCTGAGCCTGCTGGAGCAGAAGTCTATGTAATGGGAACAAAAGCCGGCGTTACGCCCATGCAGATAAGTGATCGAGACATCTACCCCGTATCGTACAAACCTGAAGTTGAACCCTATTACGGGAAAATTATTCTCCGCAAGGAAGGTTGCAAAACCTTCACCACGCGCCTGACCCGATCCGAAGTGCTTCGCGGACTCAGCGTCAAACTCGACTGTGGTGATAGTCTCGTTAACTCACTTTCACAGGAACCTTCACCTGATGCTCAGCCTGTCGCAACACCGGTGCCGAAACCACAGCCCGTCACCGTAATACCAGCGCTCGTCCTGCCTGAACAGAAACCGGATCAACCCGGCCCACACCGGAAACTCCAGGAAGAAGCGCCACCGGGCGCAGAAAACACACAGACACTGGTTACCCTTGCCGATGCCCGCACCAACAAGGCACAGCTCATCGATACCGGCGAGCCAGGCGACTCGGCAGGCGATATCCTGGTTTTCGACCAACCTCTTCTGGACAAACAATATCAACGCATCGGTACAAACAGCGGCTTCTGTATACGTACGCAACCGGGACACAGCTTTCAATGCCAATGGACCCTGACCTTCGAAGATGGAAGCATACAAGTGGCCGGACGCGAGCTTGAGCAGGGGATGTCGGACATCAGCATTGTTGGCGGCACGGGGCGATATACCAACATCCAGGGCACTATGCGGTCTTTAAACAACAACGACGGCACCTTTACCCAGACCCTCCGCTACCGCCTCAAGTAAGCTTACGAAGAAGCAAATTCGTAACCCGGAAACCGCACTCCCCCCCGAAAGCCATGTGCAGTAATTCAGCCCTGAATCACCACATCAGGTCATCCGGCACTTTATAATCCGCATAGAGGTCATCCTCATCATCATCTGTCCTTGTTACTTCCTTACTGACAACACAGGACGTGTCACGAAGCTTTATTTTCCCGGCCACCACGGAGGGGATTACCTCGTAACCCTCATCAAACCGGACAACCGCCAGAAGCCCCCGCCCCAGCTTGTCGTGGATTTCCTCTGTCACAAAGAGTTTCCTGATCGCTGTACCATCCTGGAAGTTGTATCCCAGTTCACCACCGTCACGTGGCAGGCGATTCATTTCGATCAGTTGACGAATCTGTGCCTGAAGCGCCTTGTGTTCTGCTGCCTCCTTGCGTTGCCGATTAAGTTCGCGGTCACGGGCCGCCTGCTCTGCTGCAACCCGACGTGCTGCCTCGGCGGCCTCGCTCGCTTCTCTGTCCTTCCTGTTTTTCCCGGCCTTCTGCTGCCTGTACTTTGATTTTTTAGACTTGTTGAGCTTGTCCTTGCTCACCAGGCCGGCTTTAAGCAGTTGATCACCAAATGTGTTTGCCATCGGACTTACCTTTTCACCTTAAATCTTAAGGAATGTCTGATCAATTCGTCATCCCGTAGTGCTCATTGAATTTCATTATGGCGCTCGACGGGAATAACGCATCTTCGCATTATAGCGATCCATTGGCAGCACCCCTGCCACTCTCGGGTATATCTCCTGGTTGAGATACAACATTTCTGCATCGACCTGGTCCTCGGGCAGATCCTTGTACCAGGCCTTGCGTATCCCTTCCCCGCCCGCAGACCAGCGATAACCACGCTGCTTGAGCTGGTCCTTTTTCTGGAAAGGCGCACGCTCCGCCCAGATTCGTATATCTGTCCGTGCAGCACTATCCAGCAGGCGCTTCAGCACCCGCTCTCCACTGGGCAACTTCTGACTCAAAAGCTCGATACCGGCCTGACAATCGATTGTGGCCCGGTGTCCCTCATAGAAGAAACCGTACTTGTAACCGAGGTACTCCAGCTTTACGCCTTCGAAACCTTCCTCGTTCCAGTTGACGTCCGCAATGGAACAGGCCCAGTCAATTGTCTCAAATCCTGAATAAAGCCCCTCGACAAAAGGCCGATCGAAACGGGCATTGTGCGCAATCACCAGTGAGACCCCGGAAAGAAAACGTGCAACCTCGTCCAGATCAATGGCCTGCCCTGCGACCATCTCATCCGTTATGCCCGTGATACGCGTGATAAAGGCCGAGATAGGGACACCGGGATCCTGGAGTGAATTGTATGCAGGAAGGATGCGATAGATGCGTCCGTCGGCATCGTACTCAAAAGGCACCATGGCCAACTCGATAATCTTTTCTGTCTCCGGGTTCAGACCCGTGGCCTCGGTATCGAGATAGATGCCGACTTTCTTTTCCGCACCGGTGTCTTCGTGGTACTGCGCTACTGGTTTGAGTCGTCGGATGACCTTGTAGTCACCGCTGGCGGTTAACTGGTCGATGAGAGTCCGGGTGCTAGTCATGATCTGCCCTGCTGATTGTTACGCAAGCGCGTAATCTACCATACGTGTCAACAGATCCTTATTTCCTGACCAGCCTGGCGCGTAATTCACGCAACTTCTCCTTGATCCTTGCAGCATTGCGAGGCCCTGTACGGATCAATACTTTCTGTCCGGCGGACAACGCCTCCAGCTCGGGATCGGCATACAGATACAGCACGTGCGGACGTACCAGCGATACGCGCCCGCCAACATCGGGCGTTTCCAGCAGGTGGTCGATGACATCGATCAGGCGGTCATTGAAATACGCCGAAGGATAGCCTGCATCTTCATAGGCTGCCTGTATCAAGGGATAGTAGTGCAGGTAAAGGGCGATCAACTGTTCACTGTCCAGGGATTCCAGCAGATCAATATAGGCACCGTAACGCGCGTAGTTCTCATTGCTCAGATAAAAACCGTTATCGTCCTGGTCAACAATCAGCTGTCCACGCACTGACTGGTTGGATCGGTGTTTTCTGTTCAGCAGATGTTTGCGTGGAAGATTATCTACTGTCACAACAAAACGCCGTATGATGTGATTCAGATTAAGCAGGGAATCCAGTGCCTGTCGGGCGGCAAGTGTGTAGAGATCCTGTCTTAACGCATCGTCACTGTCATCCAGCGTTGGCAAAGGGGGCTCCGGTACAGTGGCCGGAGTTTCTTCTTCGGAGGGAGTTTCCGGCAACGGGGCAGGTTCCACGACAGGCTTGACCTGCTCGGGATGCTCCGGTATCGGGTAACGAATTACCGGCTCCTGCGGTTCCGCTTCAGGCTGTTGCATGCCGGTTTCGAGCGGCAGCTTCAGCATCTGCCGATCCGGCTTCTGTGGCAGAAAATATTTCACAGCCGTCACGATTGCCAGTATCAGCACTACCGCAACAACATAATCTGATTTTTTCATCATCAACCCCGACAACGTCCATTTACGCCTGTATTTAAACCATCAGCCCGTACCACATGGGCAGTGTCAGCATACTCAGTACCGTCGTGATCGTCACCGCGGCCGCATACAGACTGACATCGAGATTGTAACGGTCGCAAAAGACAATACCCAGCACCATACTGGGCATGGCCGTTTCCAGAATCACGGCGGCTTTCAATTCCCCGCTCAGGCCGATGGCCGAGGCAAACAGCACAATAACCGCAGGGACGACCAAAAGGCGGAGCAGTACTACCGGGATAACGGATGGAAGCGTCTTCCATTGTGCCCGGTTCCACTCCAGGCTAAGCCCCAGGCTGAACAGCATCAACGGCACCACACCACGTTCCAGCAAACCCAGCAAACCGTCAATAATCGTGTGGCCGGGAATCTCCAGAAGATTCAATGTCACTGCCACGCCTGCTGCCCACAACGCCGGTATACGCAGCAGCTCCCCCATCATACCGGTGGCCTTTACTTGTGCATCACCATAATGCGAAGCCACCAGGACGCCCAGTGTGAACAACAATGGTGTACAGGCAAACAGGTCATACTGTATGGCGACACTCCGCGCCCACGGCCCGAAAGCCGCCTCCAGCACGGGCAGACCAAGATAGGTTGTATTGGGAAATGCTGTAGCAAGAACCACCGCCCCGGTAACCGCCGGCTTCGCCTTGCAGACACGGCAGGACAAAATACTTAACCCCATACCGAGAATAACAGCAACCGCAGCGGACAGTGCGATGAGCAGGGCGGTACTTCCCAGCTCGGCTTTCCAGAGCACCGACAGCACCAGCGCCGGCAATAGCAGGTAGTACACCAGCGAGGTCAGAACCTTGCGGGTTTCAACCGGCCCCAGGCCTGCCGGTTTGAATATACTCCAGCCGATTCCACAAACAATCAAACCGGCCATTTGTACCAGCACTTCAAGCATTTTTCTGCCCTGCCAATTGCCCTGTTATGAACTGAACGTGATAACACCACACATTGTAACAGCCCTGTCGCGAATACCGGGTTACAGGGTTATACTACACTCGCGATCGGGCTCACCTGGCAGGAACAAGGATGATAGCGCGTAAAAAAGTTGTCCCACCGGTTACACCAAAGATTATACAAACAACTCCCCGCCAGCGATTTATTCAATACGGGCTGTTGCTTCTCGCCTTCGTTGTTACAGCCTGGTTCAGTTATGAAGCCGGTCACGACAAGGCACCGGTTGACGGGAATGTGCTGACTGCACAATCACAGGTATCACAACAGCGCATTGCCGAACTTGAACAGGAGCGCGATTCACTGAAGCAGCAGGTCGTGGAGCTGGAACAGAGCGTGAAACAGATCAGCGAGGCGCTTGCCACTGATCGACGCCTTCAGCAGGCACCCGAACCTGTCATTCCGGCTCAACGTAAAGCCCCGGTATCGCGGCCTGCTGCCACCCTAAAAGAATCCGCAGGTTTCCTGCTCGGACTGGAAGATATTCGTATTGAACAGGCGCAAGCAGAGAATGTATACCGGGTCAGTTTTTCCGTCATAAACGAGGCTGGCAATGACGACCGGGTAACGGGCACTATATGGATCGCCGTCAACGGGTTTGACGGCAAAGTACCCAAACGACTTTCTTTCAAAAGGCTGTCACCAGACAGGCGCTCGTATGTGAAGATGGGCTTTAACCGGAAGCAGGACATCAGCGAAGATATTGCACTGCCCGACGGCTTTCGCCCTAAAAACATCCTGATCGAAGCAAAACCCTACGGCGAAAAATATACCGGCACTTCCGGGAAAATCAGCTGGGCAACAAACCAGGGAAGGTCTGATTAATTCGTCATCCCGGCGCAGGCCGGGATCCGGCTCATTGAACCTACGGATTCCGGCATACGCCAGAATGACGGGAAACGAATCATAAAAAATGCCGGCCGGATTCACACCCGGCCGGCATTATAAAAGGTTCACGTTGCGTTACTTGTTCGCTTCGCGTTCCTTCACTTCCTTGATGACTTCTTCCGCCACGTTGTTCGGGCACGGTGCATAGTGCGAGAACTCCATGGAGAACTGACCACGACCGGAGGTCATGGTGCGCAGGTCACCGATGTAGCCGAACATTTCACTCAGCGGTGCATCGGCCTTGACACGAACACCGGTCGGACCGGCTTCCTGTGCCTTGATCATGCCACGGCGTCGGTTAAGGTCGCCGATCACATCACCGACGTTGTCGTCCGGCGTGAATACATCCACCTTCATGATCGGTTCCAGCAACTGCGGGGCAGCCTTGGGCACAGACTGACGGTAAGCGCCCTTGGCGGCAATCTCGTAGGCCACAGCCGAGGAGTCGACGGCGTGGTAGGCACCGTCCATCAGGGTAACCTTCACGTCCAGCAGCGGGAAGCCGGCGAGCACGCCCGTTTCCATGCTGGTGCGGAAGCCCTTTTCAACAGCCGGCCAGAATTCGCGCGGCACGTTACCACCGGTCACTTTGGATTCAAATTCGAAGCCACTGTTCACTTCGCCCGGCTCGATGATGTAGTCGATCCTGGCGAACTGGCCGGAACCACCGGTCTGCTTCTTGTGTGTGTAGCTGTCTTCAACACGTTTGGTGATGGTTTCGCGGTAGGCCACCTGCGGCTTGCCGACTTCAACATCAATTCCGTGAGTACGCTTGAGGATATCGACCTTGATATCCAGGTGCAGCTCACCCATACCTTTGATGATAGTTTCACCGGATTCCTCGTCAGTCTCAACACGGAAAGACGGATCTTCCTGTACCATCTTGCTGATGGCGATACCCATCTTCTCGGAACCTGCCTTGTCTTTCGGCGAAATCGCGATAGAGATAACCGGATCCGGGAACACCATCGGTTCCAGCGTGGCCGGGTGCTTGGGATCACACAGGGTGTGGCCGGTCTGCACGTTCTTCATGCCGACGATAGCGATAATGTCGCCCGCCTGCGCTGAGCTGATTTCCTCGCGATCGTCAGCGTGCATCACCACCATGCGGCCGATACGTTCGGTCTTGCCGGTGAAGGTGTTGAGGATGGTATCGCCCTTATTGATGCGGCCCGAGTAGATACGCACAAAGGTCAGCGCACCAAAGCGGTCGTCCATAATCTTGAATGCCAGCGCGCGCAGCGGACGGTCGGGATCGACAATGGCGAATTCGCCCGTTTCGTTACCTTCCTTGTCGACTTCAGGCTGAGGCTTGACCTCGGTCGGGCACGGCAGGTAATCGACAACCGCATCCAGCACCAGTTGCACACCCTTGTTCTTGAACGAGGAGCCACAGTAGGTCGGGAAGAAGTCCAGCGCGATCGTACCCTTGCGGATACAACGCTTGAGGTCTTCCACGGATGGCTCTTCGCCTTCCAGGTAGGCTTCCATCAGGTCGTCATCCTGCTCAAGCGCAGTTTCGACCATCTTTTCACGCCACTCTTCGACCAGGTCGGTCATATCGGCCGGTACGTCTTCGATGGTGTAGTTCATCGGATCACCGGAGTCATCCCAGATCCATGCCTTGCGGGTCAGCAGATCGACCATGCCTTTCAGCTCATCTTCCACACCAATCGGCAGCACCATCACCAGCGGGTTGGCCGCCAGTACGTCTTCCACCTGCTTGACCACACGGTAGAAGTCGGCGCCAACACGGTCCAGCTTGTTGACGTAGATAATACGCGCCACTTCGGATTCGTTGGCATAACGCCAGTTGGTCTCGGACTGCGGTTCCACACCGCCGGAGGCACAGAACACCCCAACACCGCCATCGAGCACTTTCAGTGAACGATACACTTCGATGGTGAAATCCACGTGTCCGGGGGTGTCAATAATGTTCAGCCGATGACCGTTCCACTCACAGGTGGTCGCAGCGGACTGGATGGTAATGCCGCGTTCCTGTTCCTGTTCCATGAAGTCGGTAGTGGCGGCGCCGTCGTGCACCTCACCAATCTTGTGGATCTTGCCGGTCAGTTTCAGGATACGCTCGGTGGTCGTGGTCTTGCCGGCGTCCACGTGGGCGAAAATACCGATATTCCGGTAATGGCTTAGGTCTGTCATGGTATCAACTCACTAACTTGTAAAATCGTCATGGACTGCACTTTCCGTCTGCCGAAAATAAAACAAACCATGTTAAATCAATAACATGGCTTGCATCTCGGTCAAACTGGCGAAGAGCTGCCGTGCCGCGAAGGTCTGCCCGTCCGCCTGTGGCGAACGGTCATTCCGTCCTGAATGGCCGCGTATCATACCGGAAAATGGCGGTTCTGTATGGAGAATTTAATATTTCCGAGAAAAATCAGCGCGGCAGGGCCATATCTTCATCCGGGGCTGCCCGGTATAGAGAACTGATGCGGATGGCACGCGGTTCAATAATGCAGGCCTCGCGGCACTGGCCACAGCCGATACACAGAGTAACATCAATCACCGGTTTCCAGTTTTCCCAGGCAAGCGCACCGGGCAGTGGGCAGGAAGCCGCGCAGGCACCGCATTCCGGCCCCTGCCAGGGCAGACAGCGTTCGGTATCGATTTCCGCAACGGCCAGTTTTGGCGGCGGCAGGGGATCGTCATCTTGCTCCCGCTCAGGCAAGCGCAAGGCATTCGGCTCACAGGCACTCACGCAAGGCCAGTCTTCACACAGGTGACAGCTCGTGTTGGCGAGATCCAGGGCCGGTGTACCGGCAAACTGCACACCCAGTCGTGCCTGCAAGGGAAAGATTGTCTGGTGTGGGCAGGCCTCGATACAGGCATTACAGCGCGTACAGGCGAGCAGAAACTCCAGCTCATCCAGCGCATAAGGCGGACGTATCCAGTGTGCCGCGTGGCGCGCCACCTGTTTGTCCACCTCCTGCACCAGCGTCTCGCCGGTCTTGCTCGCCACCTGGCGGAAAAAAGCGCGTCGAGTGAGGTCCATTACATTCTCATAATCATGGGTTGCGACAACAACCACAGGTGAAACCCGGTGATCAACACAACAAACCCGAGCATCGGCACCAGCCGCCAGCTGCCGGTCTGCCCTCCCGCAGCCAGTAATGTACGTCCACGGTGACGCACAATCTGCACGGCAATCCAGAACCCGAACACCATCAACCCGGCCTGCAGGGCAAACAATGTCTCCTGTGAAATCAGCATATCAAAGTGACGCGCGTGCTTTTCCGCCATACTCAACGGCGCCATGCCGATACCCAGCGGATTCTCGAACACCGCCCCCACGCCCACCCCTTCGCGAACCAGGTGGTTCAGGTTGTGCGCCAGGTGGTAGGCAAACGCCAGCGGCAGCGCCACAAAGGCCAGCGTGGTGAACAGGCGCCGGAACGATGTGCCAGCCACCAGCGGCCGGGTAAACAGTATAAACAGGGCGTACACCAGCACCACGGCCGCCATGCTGCCAAACATGCCCAGCGTAAAACTGGCCAGCAACTGTCCCGAGTCATTGATCATGCGCGCAACGTCACTCATCCATGTTTCCCAGAAATCCATCATCGACAGGCCATGAAACCCGGTCAACGCCAGCAGCCCGATCATGAACCAGGCTTCATCATGACGCGGCCGCGCGTCCTGTACTGCCTCAACACTGGGCGAACGTAAACGCCAGGCCACGTTGTCGTGCGGACAACTGCGCACACAATTTCCGCAGGAGGTACAGTAGCTGTTCTGTTTCAACCGCCCCATCACCAGCCAGGTCGGGCAGGGTTCAGTATCTTTATTGCCGTGGTAACAATCCAGTGTCGTGCAGTCCGCACAGGTCTGCGTATCGATCGGTCGCAGTTCGACAGGTGCCAGTTGTGAATAGAACCCCACCGTGCGACCCACCGGACAGAAGTAACGGCAAAAGGCCTTGCGCTCGAAGATGGCCAGCGAGCTGGTGGCCATCACCACCATCAACAGTGACACTGCCGCTGTAGCATACGGGTCTGTTGTGATGCCGAGACCCAGCTCCAGCCAGGTAAGTGCGACAAACATGAACAACGCCGGCCAGATGGTACGCAGCATGCGCGGCACACGCAGGTTAAGGCTGTTGTCAGGCTCGGCACGCTTCCATAACCGGCGACGCACCAGCCATTGCGCCAGTGTGTCCCATGGACAAACGGCACACCAGGCCGTGCCGAGAAAGAACACGGAAAATATCAGCCCGGCCCACCAGATATTCCAGGTGAGCACGGTTGCGATATTACGTTCCGGGATCGGGTTGCCGAACAGGCCGGCGTAAATCACCAGCAGGAACAGTGCAACAAAGACAAATTTCAGGATCAGCAGGATTTTCGGGCTAGAGACCAGGTAACGCACCACCCCCCGCAACAGCGGTGCGCGCGCAAGACTGTAAACAGCAGCACCGGCAGATCCCGGCAAGGGTGCAATCACCGCCCACAGGGTCAGTATAATCATACCGCCAATCACCACCATACCCCATACCGCAGGCAGGCCGGGGTGGGTCATGATCACGGGGTATCTTCTCCCCGGCCGGCAACAGCCTGCTCATCGCGGTGTGCCGCACGAATACGGTCACGCTGCAGGCGCTTGCGCTGGAACAGATTGGCGACAATCAGCACGACCAGTAAAACCAGTACCGCCAGCGTGACAGGACCCACCGGCGACGGCTGTCCGATACGCAACGGAAAATCGACCGTATAGGGTTCACCTTCCGCCTGGAACTCGGCACGGATAATATAGCTGCCATCGTCACTGAACACGAAACCCTGCCGGAATACATTGTCATCCACCGGCTGCACACCCAGCAGCTCCGGCTCGGAACCACCGAACCAGACATCGTCACGCACGGTAAAGGTGACTTCACCGGTAAACGGCTCACCGCTATCCATGTGACTGGCATACAGGTTGATGCGCCCCGGTTCACCGGCGCGTGGAAACGCCGGGTACACCATATAGGTCACAAAATAATTACCGATCTGGGTTTCCACCTGCATGCTCGGCGGTGTGTTGGAATCTTCATTCAGACTATACGCAGGGCGCCCCAGCACATGGTGGGCAAACGCCGGTACCATAAAGGCAAACAGGCAACAGGCAAGGACAAACTGTCGTAGATTTTTCATACGCGATGACGGGCTACCGTTCCTTCCGAGCGTTTCACAATACGGATCGGCAGGCTCGGGTGTGGACAGACTTCCACACACAACCCGCAACCGACACATTCCGATTTTACAACAGGCTTGTACTGGTTCCAGTACTTGAAACCGATGGCACGTTCCCCCAGCGGGCAAATACTGACACAGGCGCCACAGATGCCCCGATCTACCCACGGGTAACAGGCGCTACGGTCGATCTGCGCGATCCCCATGTCGACATCATTACGTGGGGTCTCGGTCAGCGCCTCGGTGGGGCACACCTCCATACACTTGTTGCACAGGATACAGGCTTTCTGTTCCGGATCGATGTAGGGTGTGTTGGCCTTGTCACCTCCCTCACGCTGGTAAAAATTAATACAACGTGGCGGGCACACCTCCCCACAAAGTCCACAGCCAATACAGGCTCTGTTGAAAGCGTCATCATCCTTCAACGCACCGGGCGGTCGCAGGTGGGTACTGAAATCCGCCCGCGCCTCCGGCATCATGAAACGTACAAAACCATAGGGCAGGGTACTGGCAGCGGCTATGCCCGCGGCATAGACAAGTCGCTGCAGAACGGTGCGACGCTGGATCATGCTACCTTCTCCGCCTGTTCCGCAGCCTGTTGTTCACGCTGGTAACGCTTGCCCAGATGTCCATGCCCCTGGTAACTCACGTCCTTCAGTTTGATTTCGAAGGTCAGCGCATCTGTCGGGCAAACCGCAATACAGGCTGTACAGTTGTTGCACTCCTGACCAAAACCATCGCGCAGGGGATCGAGGCCGAACTCGCAAACCGCGTTGCACTTGGCGCAATCGTTACAGTTCTCCACGATGCGCTGGATGCGCAGCAGGCGGTACCGCCCCAATAGCGAATACAGGGCGCCACCCGGGCACAGGTAGCGGCAAAAACCACGCTGCGCCACCATCAGGTCGAACAACAGCGTCGCAGCGAAGAACACGGCACCGGCGCCAAAGCCGCCAAGCGCAACGGCGTAGTAGATTTCCCGCCCGGCCACGGCCGGCGGATAGACGGCTGCCACCACCACCGAACCGGTCACCATGGATATCAGCAGACCGGCGGCCAGCACCACGTACTTGAAACGCTTGTCGAGCTGGCGGCGCCCGGTGTGCAGACCCACACGCCGCAACAGAATGGCAAAATTGCTGTTCAGTTCATACAGAAAACTGGCCGGACAGATCCACCCGCAATAGAAGCGGCCGAACAGTACAGTGAACAATACAGGAATCAGGGCAGTAAGCAGGAAAGGGGTATACAGATTCATCCCCGCCGCCATCTGCCCCAGCGCTGCCAGCGGATCGCTGAGTTGCAGGCCGAAAAAAGTGCCGGACCAGGTATTGCCCTTGATGGCGTCAAGATCCTCGGCGGGATCGCTGACAAAGGGTGCCGTCAGCATTTCCATAGTGTCGTACAGCTCCTTCTCCTGTGGCGCCAGCAGGTCATAGGCGTGTGCCGCCACATAGGTCTGGTAGACATGCACGAACGGCAACAGCACCAGCATCGAAAAAACAGTCGCCAGCGTCAGCCAGCGCAACTTGTTCAGGTGCCGCCAGAGAAAAAACGGTGTGCTTCCGGTGTTCATGCTTTACCCGTAGTTGGGGACAATACGAATCGCCTGTGGCATCTGGATACAGGAACGTTCACACAAACCACAGCCAACGCATTTGTCGGTGACGTGCGGCTGTTCCAGCAGCCCCACGGTAATGGCAACATCCTGCAGTGGACAGGCCCGGTAACAGACACCGCAAGTCTTGCCCTGGTAAGACAGGCACAGGCGCTTGTCGACTACTGCATGGCCCATACGCACGCCTTCAAGAATCGGTTCCAGTTCACGGACAATCGGCTGAATGGCGCCGCTGGGGCACACATCGCCACATTTCATGCACAGGATACAGGCCTTTTCGCGGGGAATGATGTAGGGCGTATCCAGCGAAGCCAGACCATTGTCCATAGCAAAGTAACTGATACAGCGGTTGGGACAGGCCTCCCCGCACTGGCCGCAGCGGATACACCGGCTGAGAAACTCGTCCTCGGCCACCGCACCCGGCGGGCGCAGATAGCGTATCGACGAACGCCTGGGCAGTGCCGCAGACGCTACCGGTGCAGCAGCTGTTGCAGCAGCGACACCGATAGACTTGATAAACGTTCTGCGTTGCATGCCAAACCCGCTCAAAGAACCTTGATTGATACGTCATGCCGGCGCAGGCCGGCATCCAGTGTACTGATATATGGATTCCGGCATTCGCCGGAATGACATATTTATCAGCTTCGCCCTTATCACGCCTCCCTACATCTTCTCGATACGCGCCGCGGACTTCTTGAAGTCCACCTGCCCGGACACCGGGTCCCACACGCGGCTGGTGACACGGTTGGCCAGCCACTTGTTCTTCTCCGGCACCGCGCTGTCCGCTACCGACAGGTTCCAGGGGCCAAACATGTAGCCACGCGGGACGTTGTTACGCGCCGGCTTCACCAGGCTGTTGGTACCCACCTGTGCACGTGCCTCAAGCTGACCGCGTCGCGTAACCACCCGTACCTTGTCGCCATCCTTGATGCCGAGTTCCTTAGCATCCTCGGGATGCATCTCGATATACATTTCCGGCACCAGTCGCCGCGTGGTCGGGCTGCGGTTGGACTTGGCGGTGTGGAAGTGCTCGTACACGACACCGAGACCGAACCAGTAGGGATACTTGTCCTTCGGCACCTTGTCCCATTTGCGGCCACGATACTTCTCGTCCGGCAGATCCGGGGTAAGCCCCTTGTCACGGGCTTCCTTGATCAGATCCATGTGGTCGATAGTGTAGAGGCCTTCCTTCTCGCCAAACTCCATCAGCCTTTTGGTCACCGCCTCACGATCACTGTAGTCCTGGTTGCACAGCCTCATATGCACCTTGCCGTCTTTGGTACGGAAGTAACCATAGGGTTTGTTCTTCCACTGGCCTTCCTGCAGCATGTAACGGCGCTTGGTGCCGCCGTTTTTGGCGATCTCGTAGGTCGGTGCCGGCCACTGGATACCACGCAGCTTCTTGAGCTGTTCATAGGGCGAAACACCGTCGATCTTTTCGACTTCCAGAATGCCGGTCAGGTCGGTATCGGTACCGGCCGAAGCGCGGCACACATCACGGAAGATCTCCTCGGTATCGACAAAGCCGTTCTTGTCGGTTTTCCAGGGGAAAATCTTGTCGCCATCCATACCCAGCAGGTTGGCGATTTCCTTTCCCTTATGCACCACCAGGTCGAGGTCGGGCAGACAGCCCCTGGGCGGCATGGCCGCCTGCTCACAGATATTGATGCGACGCTCGGAACTGATGTATACACCATTGACTTCACCCCAGGTTGCCGCCGGGAAGATCACGTCGGCATACAGGTTGTTGGGGGCGTGGCGGTAACTCTCCTGCACCACATTAAAGGTCTTGCTCAAGGCCGGCCGCACCAGGTTCTCCTGGTCCGGCAAATCGATGTGCGTGGCATAAACCAGGAACATGGCCTTCACATCACCTTTCATGGCGCGCTCCATCATACCCACGGCCATACCGGGGTTCCTGGAATTAAGCGCATTTTTCAGGTTCGTTTCCGGCACATTCCACTGCTTTGCCATCCACAAACGGTGCTTCTCATTGCTGAGCGGCTCATTGAACGGCAGACGTCCGGTCAGACCACCGGTGAAACGTTCGCCCATGGCATTGGGCTGGCCGGTCATGGAGAACGGACCACAGCCCGGCTTGGCCAGGTTACCGGTCAGTGTCAGCAGATTAATGATAGAGATGACATTGTTCTGACCGTGGATATGCTGGTTGTAACCAATGCCCCACATGATAATGACACCACCGTAGCCCTTGCCACTGTGTTTACCCTTGCTGCGCTCCAGCCGCTTGCGGGTCGCGTCGGCAAACATGCCGGCAACCCGGCGAATCAGTTCCGGGGAGACATCGTGGTTCTTGCCACCCATACGGTCCTGAACCTGTTCCGGACTGTAGTTTTTGGTCACGCCATCGACATATTCCTTCCAGCCGGTGGTGTGTTCCTTGAGGAAATCCCAGTCGATAACGTCCTTGTGGTCCTTGAGCAGGACATGCGCAATGGAGTTCAGGAAACTGATATCGCCGTTGAGAATCGGCACGTGTACGGAATTATTCGGATTGATGTCTTCATAACCCATCACCGTACCGGTACGCCGCGGGTCGACCACAACCGTCGGGATATCCGCCTTCTTTTTGTAATCCGCAGCACGCCAGAAGATGATCGGGTGTGATTCACGGGCGTTGTGACCGAAGTGCATGATCATGTCGCACAGTTCGATGTCCTCGTAGGCCAGTGGCGGCGTATCGGAACCGAGGGTGGCAAAATAACCGGTAACCGCCGAGGTCATGCACATGCGTGCATTGGCCTCAATGGTGTTGGAACCCAGCACGCCCTTCATGAACAGGTTTTCCAGGTACTGGCCTTCCATGGTGAGCTGGCCGGAACCGTACAGGGCAATCGAGTTACCGCTGTACTTTTTAGCCAGGTGCGCGATCTTGTGCGCCACCATCTCCGATGCTTCCTTGTAGGGCACGCGGATAAAGTGCTCTTCCTCGAACGAACCCTTGGTTTTGGTCACGTACTCCAGGTCGCCATGCCCGGGTTTTTTCCACTCGGCCCAGACATCCTTGCGCACATAGGGGTCGCCCTCCATGCGATCCACATAGATCGGTTCGGCGGCGGTCAGGCCCTTGATGCACTGCAGGCCATAGTTGGTGGGGTGCTCCTTGTCCGGGCGCATGGAAACAATCTTGCCGTTCTCCACCTGGATGACTGTGCCACAGCCCACGCCACAGTAGGGGCATTGCGCCAGCGCCGTGGTGCGCGTGGCGGTATCGCCAGCTGCTGCGGGTGCTGCCTCAAGCTCCGGGTTTACACCGACAAACAGACTTGATCCCGCTGCCGATCCAGTAATGAAGGTGCTTCCCTTGAGGAAGTTTCTTCGCGTTATCTTGAAACGTTTCATGCCAGTACCTCCTTACTATTTCGACAGGCTGCGCAGGTAGACGATAATATCGTCGATTTCCTGATCAGAAAGATTTGCCAGACCGCTGGCACCCTGGAACCCGAGCATGCGGGTATTGGAACGGCCCTTCTTGATGGTAGTGCGAATAAAACCGTCAGATACCTTGTGCAGGAAGCCGGGCTTGCCGATGGCGGTCCCGGTGCCACCTGCCATGTACCCATCACCCGCCATGCCATGACAGGTCGAGCAGATATTGTCATACCACTGTTTGCCCAGTCGAGGATCACCGTGGGCATCCGGCTGTGCGTCTACTTCGGCAGAGATGTTGGGCTGTTTCTCGTGGGATCGCAGGTAGGCCAAGATGGCCTTGATCGATTCACGACCGAGATGCGAGAACGGCGGCATACCTGTCCCCACCCGGCCATCACGGATGGTACTCATCAAAAACTTGTCTGACGCAATACTCAGAAATTCCGGGTTGGCCAGCGACGGTGCGAAACCAGGCTTGCCAATGGCATCCGGCTGGTGACAGACCGAACAGTTCTGGTTGTAGAGCATCTCGCCCTTTTTAATCAGTGCAGCATCACTCGCTGCGACAGCCTGCCCGGTACTGAAAAGAACCGCCAGTATGCCGCCCAGCAACGGCACAGTGACCTTGTTGTGACTCAGCATCGTTGACCTCCCATGGTATACCTCCCGATTACAATATAATGGCCGTTACAGCCGCGTTAGTCATTCCAGTCATCATCCGGCGGCCGTTGCATGTCGGCGTGACACTGGTAACAGGGGACCTTTTCCTCTTCGAAGCGTGCGTGTTCGATGTCCAGGAATTCTTCGGGGAGCTGGTGCGCGATCCCCTTGTGGCAGTCGATACAGGTCTTGCCTTCCATGTTGGCCCGCCAGTGACGGTCTTCTTCCACCGGCACACCGCGCGGTACCTGCATGGCTTCGAAATCGTGACAATTGCGACACTCGCGTGAATCGGTACGCTTCATACCCTTCCATACGTGCTGTGCCAGCTCGTAGCGTTTGGCAACAAACTTCTCGCGGGTATCGATGGAGCCGTGCACCCAGTGATACAACTCGTTGGTGGCTGCTATCTTGCGCACCACCTTGTGAATCCAGTCGCGCGGTACATGGCAGTCCGGGCAGGTTGCCCGTACCCCGGTGCGATTCCGGTAGTGAATGGTCTTGCGGTATTCCCTGTAGACGTTCTCCCGCATTTCGTGACAGGAAATGCAGAAATCCTCGGTATTGGTCACTTCGAGGGCAGTATTGAAACCACCCCATAACAGGATGCCGAACAGGACGCTTACCAGGATGATGGCGACGGGTGAAGCTGCGACGATTTGTGACAGCCGGTTCTTCCATATCCGTTTACCCATAAGTGGTCGAACACCTTGCTCCGCTGATTTCTCTGTCAGTCAACCTGACGGTGCCTTTCCTGACACGGCACGGCCATTATGGAGTGGTACAGTTTTCACCTTTTTGACATGGATCAACCCTGCGACATATTGACGCATGTCAGCATTGAAGTGTAGTAGCGAAACTGGAAAAGTGAAGTCGACGCGCAGTCAGCACGGTAAATCATCCATCAACATCGGCCATGGCCGATTCAAGCACTTCAGCCGCTTCCAGCCAGTCGGCTTCGGCAACTTCGCAATCACGGTCAATATCTGCCTTTTCCCGCAACAGGGTTTTCAACCGGTCGCGGTTTTCATCGATATAAAGCTCCGGTGAGGCCAACTGCTGCTCCAGTGCGGACTGACGCACATGCAGGGCATCCAGCCGCGCCTCGGCCTTGTCCAGTTTTCTGCGCAAGGGTTGCAGTTGCTTGCGCTGCTCGGCTTCGCGGCGTTTCTGTTCCTTACGCGTACCACGGTTGCTGGACGGATTGTTTTCACGCTCGCTGGCAGGCCGGGGCTGGCGCGCCTGTTCGGCCAGCCAGCCCGGATAATCGTCGAGACCCAGCGGAAACTCGTCCACCGCACCGTCGTGTACACGCAGCAGCTGATCGCAACAGACCCGTAACAGGTGCCGGTCGTGCGACACCAGCACCATGGCGCCCTCAAAATCCTGCAGTGCCGTGGCCAGCGCCTGGCGCATTTCCAGGTCGAGGTGGTTGGTGGGTTCATCCAGTAATAAAAGGTTGGGTCGCCGATAAACCAGTAACGCCAGCGCCAGCCTGGATTTCTCACCACCGGAAAACGGGCCGGTCGGCGCCAGTGCCTGGTCACCGACAAACCCGAAGCCGCCCAGGTAGTCGCGCAGTATCTGTTCGCGTGCCAGCGGATCGAGTTGTTGCAGGTGGTCCAGCGGGCTGTGCCGTGCATCCAGCTGTTCGATCTGGTGCTGGGCAAAGTAGCCGATGTTGAGATCCTGTGCCGGCAGGTATTCACCTGTCTGTGCGGCGAGTTCACCCGCCAGCAATTTGATCAGCGTCGACTTGCCCGCACCATTTGGCCCAAGCAGACCAATGCGGTCACCGGGTGACAGCCCCAGGTTGACATCACGGATAACAGGGGTGTCATCATAGCCGGCCGCCACCCGCTCCAGCCGCAACAAGGGGTCGGGCATTTTATCCGCCGCCGGCAGGGTGAAGTGAAACGGTGAATCCACATGTGCCGGCGCAATCTTCTCCATGCGCTCCAGCGCTTTCAAACGGCTCTGCGCCTGGCGCGCCCTGGTTGCCTTGGCGCGGAAGCGCTCCACATACGCGTGCATATGGGCAATTTCACGCTGCTGTTTGGTGTACTGCGCCTGCTGGCTGGCCAGTTGCTCGGCGCGGTACACCTCGAATGCCGAGTAGTTGCCGGCATACAGCACAATATGCTGCTGTTCGATATGCGCAATGTGATCGGTCACGCTGTCGAGGAAGTCACGGTCGTGGGAAATCAGCAACAGGGTGCCCGAATAGGCGCACAACCAGTTCTCCAGCCAGATCACCGCGTCCAGATCGAGGTGGTTAGTGGGTTCATCGAGCAACAGCAGGTCGGAACGGCACATCAGCGCCTGCGCCAGATTCAGGCGCATGCGCCAGCCGCCGGAGAACTCGCTGGCCGCCCGGTTATCATCCGTGACGGAAAACCCCAGCCCGTGCATCAGGCGTGCTGCCCGACTGCGAGCCTGGTAACCGCCAATCGACTCGAAGCGACCGTGCAGCTCGGCAATCTGCTCACCTTCATCGTTTGCCTCGGCATCCGCCAGCAACCGTTCCAGCTCCCGCAGCTCGCGGTCACCGTCCAGCACATAGTCAATCGCCGGCCGGTCCCCGGCTGGTGCTTCCTGCGCTACGTGGGCGATAACCCAGTGACGCGGCACAGAAAGCTCCCCGGTATCAGCGTGTAAATCGCCCAGTATCAGTGAAAACAGGCTGGATTTTCCGGTTCCGTTGGCGCCGGTCAGGCCAACCCGGTAGCCGGGATGGATCTGCAGGGAGACCTGTTCAAACAAAAGCCGCGGCCCGCGCCGCAGGGAAAGTTCAGTGAATCGCAACATGGGCCGATTGTAACCGATATAATCATTCTCACGCGGGCCAGCCGCACGGACAGGGACGACCAGGACGCAATCAGCAACCATGGCATTATGGAGCCTTACACACAGGACGATCCTGATCGTCGACGATTTCCCGGAGATGCGCTCGACCCTGCGCAGCATGCTCCTGCCGTGGCAGCCGGAACGTATCGATACCGCGCGCAACGGTGACGACGCCATCGCGAAACTCCAGCACAACCGTTACGACATCATTCTCTGCGACTTTAACCTCGGTGAAGGCAAGGACGGCCAGCAGGTACTGGAAGAGGCCCGCTACCGTAATCTGCTGCCGTTCAGCTCCGCTTTTATCATGGTCTCGGCCGAAACCAGTGCGCAGATGGTCATGGGCGCTATGGAAACCCAGCCCGACGGTTACATTTCCAAGCCGGTCACCAGGGTCACCCTGCAGGTCCGGTTGAAAAAATTTGTACAGAAACAGACGGAACTGCGCACCATCACGCAGGCGATGGACCACAAACAATACCCTGCCGCCATCGAACTCATCGACCGCTACCTGGAAGACAACAACAAGTACCGTTTTGAACTCTACAAACTGAAAAGCGACCTGCTGATCCGTGCCGGTGACTACGATCGCGCGGAAAACCTGTGTGAAGCCGTGCTGGCGGGTCGTGAGCTGCCGTGGGCGCGATTCGACCGCGGGCGCATCTGCTTCTTCCGCCAGGACTACACGCGCGCTGCAACACTGTTTGAGCAGATACTCGAATCCAGTCCCGGCTTTATTACCGCCTACGACTGGCTGGCAAAAACCCGCGACCGGCTCGGCGCCACCGACCAGGCGCAGCAGGTCCTGATGGAAGGCGTGGCACGGTCGCCACGCTCACTGCTCCGGCAACGCGCGCTTGCCAGACTGGCCGAACGCAACAACGACCTTGAGATAAACGAGGCGGCCCGACGTAACGCCATACGCATTGGCAAGGGCTCCATCCTCCGTGAACCGGCGGACTATGCCGCGCTTGCGCAGGTCCTGGTGCGCAGGGAATCCACTGCCGAGGCACTACGCATCGCCCAGTCCATCAACCGTGAATTTGAGCACAGTCCACTGGCAAAACTGGAGGCTGCTGCCGTTACCAGCAAGGTCTATGCCGCGCAGGGCAAGGCCAGCGAAAGCATCGGCGCACTGGACGAAGCCCTGTCAATTGCGCAACAGCAACCAGAGCTGGTATCGGCCGATGTGGGCATGTCACTGGCCCGCTCCTGCCTTGAACATGACCGCCACGAGGATGCCGACCGGGTAATTCGCCAGGTGATCTGTAACCACGATGACGATGAATCGATACTGGCGCAAATCACGCAACTGTATGACGAAGCCGGAGCGGGCGACGCGATCAGCCAACTGATCGAAACCACCCGCAAGGAGGTCGTTGCCATCAACAACGAGGGCGTAAAACTGCTGAAAGACGGTGACATCGCGGCCTCGATCGAACTGTTCACACGTGCTGCGCGCGGCATGCCGCGCAACCCGGTGATCAACCTCAACGCGGCCCAGTCGCTGATCCGGCTGATGCGGAACGACGGACCCGACCGTGAAACTCTCGCGCAGGCGCTGGGTTATATCCAGGCAGCCGGTGACAGCGAAATGCACCGTGAACGCCAGAACCGCCTGTTGACCACCTGCCGGGAACTGGCTGCCGGTCTTCCCGTGGAAACCGGCACCGACGCGGAACCTGCCTGATACGGGAACACAACATGCCTGACGACACAGAAAAACCGGATTTCAACATCATCCTCGCCAATTCGGTACACGACATGAAAAACTCCGTTGGCATGCTGCTGGCAGCACTCGATGAAATCGACTCACGCTGCCAGCCTGAACAGTGCGCCTCACGCGAGCAGTTTTCCCAGTTGCGTTATGAAGGCAAACGCCTTAGCTCCAACCTTGTCCAGGTACTGACACTGTACCGCATCAACGAGTCCCGCTACTCACCGAACATCGCCGAAAATGACGCCAGCGATGTACTGGAAGAATGCCTGCTCGATAATGAAGGACTGCTGGCGCTCAAGGGGATCGACATCGATATGCAATGCGAGGAAGACCTGCGGGGGTTTTTCGACCATGACCTGGTCAGTGGATTAATCAGCAGCGTGATCAATAATGCCTACAAATATGCCCACAAACACATACGGATCGGTGCCGCGCATGAAAACGGCTACCTCACCCTGTATGTCGAGGACGACGGCAACGGTTTCCCGCCCTCGATGCTGCATGAGCAGGGCGAAGACACAACCGCTGTCAACTTCAGGTCGGGCAGCACAGGTCTGGGCCTGTATTTTGCCGCCACCATCGCGGCCCTGCACCGGCACAATGACCGGCAGGGCTTTATCACCACCAGCAACGATGGCATCGACGGCGGCGGGCGCTTTACCCTTCACCTGCCCTGAGCCCGGCGGCAGTTCTCGGTAATCACAGGCCGAAGCGGTATACTGAAGCAAATAATCCAGAAACCCCTCCGGAGGAGCGCCACTGCCTATGAATCTTGAAAAAGTCATTTTCGCATTCTTTTCCATCCTGGCGCTGACACTGAACTTCGGTTTCTTCATCGGCGAACTCGATGACCCGATGCACCACAATGCCTACGAGTTGTTTGCAGCGCTGATCGTCAGCCTGATTGCCACCATTATGAAATTCGGCGACCGCGCACACATCGGCGCACTGCTGCTTGCAACCAGCCTGGTGGCCGACCTGCAACTGATCACTGCGGCGCTGGTGTGGGGTTACGCGGTCAACATCAGCGACGCCGGGCTCACACCCATGGCCGTTGCCAGTATCGTTTCCATGTCGGGTGGTGCACTGCTTGCCAACCTGGTATCGGTAACCCTGCTGGTTATCGAGTCGATCACCTTCCGCCGTTAGCCACGCCGATGCAGAAGGTCATCTACCTGTTGTTGCGGCGCATGCGTCTGCCGCTGATTGTACTGATCTCCACCTACGCCATTTCCATTGTCGTCCTGACACTGATCCCCGGCATGGATGACCAGGGCAATCCGTGGCGTATGGACTTCTTCCACGCCATCTACTTTGTCAGCTTTCTCGGCTCCACCATAGGCTTCGGCGAAATCCCCTACCCCTTCACGGATGCACAGCGGCTATGGACCACCATCATTATCTATGCCGCGGTGGTGTCGTGGCTGTATGCCATCGGCTCCATTCTTACCCTGATCCAGGACCAGAGCTTTCGCCGGGTACTGGCACAGTCTGCACTGGCACGCAAGGTAAGGCGGCTACAGGAACCCTTTCATATTATCTGCGGTTATGGAGATGCCGGCAGCTGGCTGGTGCGGGAATTGAACGACCGGGGCATGCAATGTGTGGTAGTCGACATCGAACAGGACAAGATCCACGACCTGGATGTGGAAGACCTTGCCTATTCCGTGCCCGGCCTGCACGCCGACGCCACCGATGCGGATTCACTGCTGACCGCCGGCCTGAAACTGCCCAACTGTATCGGCGTGGTCGGCCTGACCGGCAGTGACAACTGCAACCTCACCATTGCCATCACCTGCAAGCTGCTGGCGCCGGAACTGCCGGTAATCTGCCAGTCAGACTCGGCTGACATGGCAGCCAACATGGCATCATTCGGCACAGACCATATCGTCGACCCGTTTGAAATCTTCGGCATACGCTTTGCCATGATGTTCCACTCACCCAGCATGTACCTGGTATATGAATGGATGACCGGCGTACACAACGCGCCCCTGTCCGATTTCCGCAACCCACCGCACGGCAAATGGATCATGTGCGGTTACGGTCGCTTCGGCAAGGCGGTGCGCAAACATCTCGCAATCGAGGGCGTGGACACACAGATTATCGAGGCCGATATTCACCTGACCGGGTCACCCGAAGGCACCATCGAAGGACGCGGCACGGAAGCCGGCACGCTGCGGCTGGCCGGCGTCGAACGTGTTGACGGTATTATCGCCGGCACCGATAACGACACCAACAACCTGTCCATCCTGATTACCGCCAGTAACCTGAACCCCGACCTGTTCACCGTCATACGCCAGAACCACCGCAGTAACGATGCAATTTTTCAGGCGGCAAGGCCTGACCTGGTGATGCAGCCCGGCACCATCACCGCCCAGTACATTCTCAACCTGATACTGGCTCCGCTGCTGGATGATTTCCTGCGCCTGGCGCATGACCGTGACGACAGCTGGGCCAACATACTGGTCAGCCGTGTAGTCGGCGTGGTGGAAGATGTTGCCCCGGAAACCTGGGCAAGCGAAATCTCTCCACTGGAGACTCCGGCGGTATTCGACTGCCTGATTCGTGGTGAAGAAGTGCGCCTGTCCCACCTCTGCAGTGACCCGCGCGACCGCGAGCTTCCACTGCCTTGCGTACCCTTGCTGATAAAGCGGGACAACGCGTCAGTACTGCTACCAGAGATGAGTGAACCCGTAAATGCCAACGACCGGATACTGTTTTGTGGAAGAGAAGAAGCCCGCTATCACCTGCAACACAACATGCGTGACCACCAGGCGCTGTACTACTCACGCACCGGTGATGACCGGCCCAGCGGCGCCCTGTGGCGCTACCTGACAAGCCACGTCGAACAGAAAGCCAGCCACTGATACTGCAACATGCCAGGACGACAGCCTGCAAAACCCGGTGAACGCACGCTTGTCCTGTTAATCCGGACCCTGGCGCGACTGCCACTGCCCCTGCTGTACATCATTGCCGATACACTGTTCCTGTTGCTCTATTATGTCTTCCGGCTGGAACGCAAACTGATGACTGACAACCTGCAACGCGCCTTCCCCGACATGCCTGCGCAGCAACGCGAGCGCATCGCCGCAAAATCCTGCCGCAACGCCCTGCACGTCCTGTTCGAGACCCTCCACGCACAACGCATGCCGGAAAAATCACTGCGCCAACGCGTACAGTTCGACAACCCGGCGTTGCTCGACAGGCTGCTCGACCGACACGGCAGGGTACTCGCCGTTGCCGCCCACCAAGGCAACTGGGAATGGCTGGAAATGGCCAGCTCAATCAGCATGTCCGCGCCACTGGCAACCCTGTACAAACCGCTCAACCACCCCGGCATCGAGAAGATGCTCAATGAAACACGTGAACGTTTCGGCGGGCAAATGATTTCAGCACAACGCGCACTGCCCCGCCTGGTGCGTTTCACGCGCGAACGCAGCATCGTCGCCGTACTCGCCGACCAGGGTCCGCAACCACACGAGGAAAAACACTGGGCGACCTTTCTCAACCAGGATACAGCCTTCTACCCTGGCGTTGAAAAACTGGCGCGGATGCTGGATATGCCGCTGGTTTTTACCCATGTTACCCGGACAAGGCGCGGCCATTACCGGGTGCGTTTCGAATTACTGGGGGAACCCCCCTGGTCTGCAGCGGAAGGTGAACTGATGGAGCGCTACATCCGCGCTGTCGAACAGCAGGTGATTGAGCATCCCGAAGACTGGCTGTGGATGTACAAGCGCTGGAAATACCGGAAGCGCGCACCGGAAACCGGTGCGCAGGAGCAACTCAACCGCTAAAACCGCAACGCTTGTGGCTGGCATCGCAAAACGGCTTCTTCGCCGACTCGCCACAGCGACACAACGCCGCCTTGTTGCGTGTGGTACTGCAACTGCCATCCGCACTCACAATGGTCACAGGCCCTTTCGCAATCAGCATGGCATTTTCACGCACCGAAATGACCAGCGGCCCGTCACCTTCCAATGGCTCGGGCCTGTCATCGGTAAAACAACCGTCATTACTGAAACCTGCATCGCGGTGCGCACCATCGCAGAACGGCTTGTTGCGTGAATGCCCGCAACGGCACAATGCCACATCGTCGGTTTTTTCCAGCAGCTTTCCGTCCGTATCCCGCACTTCGATATCGCCGGTGCACAACAGCGGGCCGTTGCCCCGTACCTTGATTACATTCCCCATCGTGTTGTTCTCCCTGCAAACTGTCCTGATACAATCACGCGTATCCTACACCCGGCAAAATGACAATTCATTAGGGCTTGCTTTCGGACGGGTACGTTAGCGATCATAGCGCATGGCTGCGATGACCCCCAACCCGCCCGATGCCCTGCTGCTGCTCACCAGCCGCTGCCCGCATTGTCCGGCTGTCCTGCAGGGACTGTCGCAACTGCTCAAGTCCGGCAAAATCGGCCGCCTGGAGGCCGTGAATATCGAAGCCCACCCGGAGACCGCTGAACAGTACGGCGTGCGCAGTGTGCCGTGGATACGCATCGGTGACTTTGAACTGGAAGGTTTGCACACGCCGGCAGAGCTTGAAGCATGGGCGCAACGCGCCAGTTCCACGGGCGGACTTGCCGAAGGTTTCGCCGCGCTGTTAAAAGCTGGACAACTGGGCAAGGTCATCGACGCCATTCAGAAAAAACCGCAATACCTCGATGCCCTGTTGCAGCTGGCGGGTGAGCAGGGCACGGACCTGACAGTACGTATCGGCATCAGTGCCGTACTGGAAGATCTGCAAGGCAGTGCGTTACTCCAGAAAGCATTGCCAGCACTGCTTGAACTCAGTCAGCACAACGACCCGGGCATACGTGCCGATGCTGCACATTTCCTGATGCTTAGCGGCCTGCCGCAAGCCGCCGAACGTCTACAGGCCATGACGCAGGACAGTGAAGCTTCTGTGCGGGAAGTTGCAGTGGATGAACTGGAGGAACTGCATGAATCCCCTGGCGCTGAAGGCCCGTAACCGGCGCTACTCCCCGCCTTCCCCTTCCAGCACCTCTGTCATCTGTTGCGGTGTAACCGGCAGGACCAGTGTGCAATGTAACGGAAACAGCGCGGCAAGCTTCTCCACGTATTGCCGCTCGGCCTTTTCCACCAGTACGATGACGCGTGTGCCAGGTGAATAGCGGCGCAGACTCGCCAGCAGGGTGTCAAGGTTGCTGACATTAACACCGGCATAGTTGTTGGCGTAACCGTAATTGAACTCGGCGACCAGAAAGGCCGGCTTTGACTTTTTCAGCTGGCCAATGGCCTTGCGCTGCGAATTGAGTTTTATCTCGTCAAAACCCAGTCGCCGGTACAGCGCCGAGAAATTCGGATGCGCGGGCGATTCAACAACGGAAAGGATCAGCGGCTTTGCCACAATGTTCTCTCAGCCGTCCTGACCATCGACCCGTGGTTGCGTGAGTATCGGCAAGTAACGCAGCGTAAGCCAGGTAAAAGCCGCAATCCACAGGCTCTGCGACAGGGTCACCCACAGACGGTATTGCGTGACTTCGATCATTGGCAATGCAACACGCACCAGCGCTGCCGCCACCAGCAGCAGCAAGACCGGCATAACAGCGGACGGCGGCTCACTAATGTCGCGCCCGGTATGCCCCAGTGCAACTCGCGACATCATCCCCACCGTCATCAGACCGATACCACCGACAGCGAACGCGTGTAATGCAAGGTATGGAGAAAGATTGAAAGCGTACACCGCAGCCTTCAACGCAAAACCGGCAATGATGGCGGCATAGGCAAGATACAGTGACCACAGCAGCGGTTTTTTCCAGATGCCGGGCGTGTACCAGCCAACCAGCCGCACCCCGTGCAGCACCAGCAGTGTAATAGCCAGCAGGCTGACCGGAAGGCTGTCCGGGCGAAAGATATCTACCAGCCAGAACGCGACAAACAACACCACGCTGCTGATATCCAGCCACTTGCGGTTGGTCAGCTGTACGGCATAACCCACGCCACGTTCGATAAAGAACGGCAACACGCGGCGGCTCAGCATCAGAATCAATGCCAGCACCAGGTACAGGCCGGAATACAAACCCATCACGATACCGGACTCCACGATACCGCCCGCACCAAGATAGAAAAGCAGGTTACTGCCCGCCATCACTGCCACCTTCAACAGGATGGGAGTCTGCGCCCGCCCCCTGCTGCGTATCACCGGAATTGCGATGGCGATCAGAAAACCGGTATTGAACAACAGATCGAATAGCGCGGCGTAATAGAGTAGCGATGCACCACCCAGCGCCAGCAACAAGCGCGCCAGCAACCAGCACAACAGCAACAGGAAGAGTGGCGTGCCCCGTATTGTGTCCACCCCGGTCCAGTTACGCACTGCGGTAAGCAAAAACCCGGCAATGACCGCCATGCTGTAGCCGAATATCATTTCGTGGCCGTGCCAGGCCATGCCGGACAGCCCCACCAGCGGCAAGCGGATATATTCCCCGAACACCGCCAGCCACACCAGCATGGCGATTGCGCCAAAGGCCAGCGCCGACAGAAAGAACGGCCGGAACCCCAGCCGTAACCAGGCCGCACCTTGCGGCGTATTGTCATTAATCTGAAGCATCGGATCTTCCCGGGAACTGCATGGACCAACGTTTACGAATGTTCATACAACAAGCCGGGATTGTAACACTGAACCCGCAGGAATAAGTCCGTGGATTATTTTGAACAAGTCCGTCGCTTGCTCTAGACTGATAGCATCAGCGAACAGGGAGAACAGCATGAAATTTCTCACAGCATCAACAGGGCTTTATCGACTACCGGTCTTTTTGCTGTTCCTGCAAATGGTCCTGCCAGACCCTGCCGATGCCATGCCAGTGTTCACCCGCAAGTACAACATGAGTTGTGTGGCCTGCCATGCGGCCTACCCACGACTCAATGCCTTTGGCGAACACTTTCGCGACAGCAATATGAAACTGCCAAACTGGCGTGAAGATACCGTAAAGACCGGCGATGAACGTCTTGCCCTGCCGTCTTCAGCGCCCTTTGCCATCCGCGCCCAGGCTTACGTACAGGCCCGTGAAGGCAAGTCCATCGACCCGGTCAGTGGAGATACCGACCAGGCGAGCAGTGACTTCCAGTCACCCTACCTGATCAAGCTGTTATCCAGCGCGCCCCTGAGCGAACACCTCAGCTATTATTTTTACGGCATCTTTGCCGAGAAAGGCGGTAACGGTGAAACCATTATCGAAGATGCCTGGTTCAGGCACGACAACCTGTTCGATACCGGTGTTGCCATGATGCTGGGGCAGTTCCAGATATCCGACCTGATGTTTGCGCGTGAGACTCGTCTGTCGTTCCAGGACTTCATGGTTTATCGCATGGCGGGCATCACCTATGACCGTGGCGTACTGTTCGATCGTGGCTTTGGTAACTTCGATATCGGGCTGGGCGTGGTGAACGGAAACGGTATCGAGCAGAATTTCAATATCAATAGCCCCGGCTACCGGCGTCCCGACAAGATGTTCGACAACAACAGCGACAAGAGCGTCTTTGCACGTATCAGCACCGACATCGGGCCGGCCTCGGTTGGCCTGTTCGGACTGTCGGGTGAGCAGGCCAATGCTACCGGTCCCGCCGGCCTCGACGCCGGGAACCGGGACACCGACAAACGGATCGTGGGAATCGACCTTTCCGGTGACATTGCGGCAAAGAGCTACTGGTTTGCCCAGTTCCTGTGGAGCAACTGGGACGGTTTCCTGGATCAGAACAAGGATTACAACTGGTGGGGCGGGTTCATTGGCGTCGATCACGTAATGAATGACAACTGGACCTTCTCGGCCCTGTACAACTTTGCCGATGCCGATGATCTCGCTGACACCGATACGATTTACGAAGGCATCGACATCAACAGCCTGTCGCTGACGGCTTCTTATTATTTCATGCGCAATGTAAAAGGTATCGCCGAGGTCAACATCGACTTTCTTGGCGAGGACTCCCGCAACGGCACCTATTTCACCGGGCACCTGACGAAGGAAGACTATATTCTGTTTGGATTTGATGCGGCGTTCTAGTTCAACCAGCGCACCAGGTAATAGATCTGCTGACTCTCGGATGAAGTCGATGGCCCGGCTACGACCGCGGCATGGCGCTTGCGCGCCGGGTCCGAAGCCTGGAGAGCGGCTTCCTCCGAGTCCACCTGCTGGACACAGGAGGCCGGCACGCGTTTTTTCTTTTTCGGTGCATAGACGACGGCGAAAATTTCCTTCACCACCCCGCGACCGCGATCGCCCATCAAACCATATATTGAAACACCCATGAATACCTGCTTGCCCCGATGAATTCTGTCTATAAGGTACCCCGCCAGGGCACACCCTACAACGCGCTTTCCAGGTCGCCGGTTTTATGACAAAGCCCTCCACCGGGAGGATACCGGGATCTCAACCCCCCATATATAAGCGTTGTGTTATACACAGCAAAATATGCGCACTGAAAATTTCAGCATCAAATGCTCCTGACCTTCCGTTTCACCTAAATTAGATGACACAACCCATTGTTTATAATAAATTATTACAAACTGGTTACTTTTTGATCGATTTAACACACAAACTACAATATAGGCAGGAAAACGTAATATCCCATGACTACTCCACAGACTTATCCACAGAATTTGTGGATAACTCAGCGTGGATTTTCCGCCGGGAATATGGCGCCTCAGACCGGGAGGCGTCAGCCCTCTGACCGGGACTTGACGCGTTCCTGCACAACCACCCAGGGCGCCACAACCGCCGCCCAGAGTTCCGGGTCCCGCTCACTCCAGTCACGCGCCACTGCATCCGGCAGGTAGCGTACCTGCCCCGATGTCAGCCACTCTTCCACCGTTTCCCGGTCATCGTTGGCGAAACAGGTTGCCACCTCCACAAGGTCCAGCGCCTGGCCAGCCTGAAGCACCGCGCCACGGGCAAAATGTCGCTCCAGCTCCTTCCAGCTGACGCGTGCCGTTTCCTGTAGCAGGTCTGCCTTGCTGTAACGCGGGGTATCTTGCGTCATGATTTCTCACTCAAACAGTGTTCGAATCCGGTAGGCCAGCCCGTTGCAGCGGCGGCGCGGATTCAGTTCGGGTATTTCTGCCAGCTGCTCACGCAACTGGCGCGTTGTCGCAGGCCGGCGCAGAAAGGCGCCAACGTTATTGTAATTCTGGCGGGTGGTCAGGCTGAAGCCCGACACAAAGCGGTTACGGCAGGAGGACTGGGCAACATAGGCGGAAACATCCAGTTCCAGCCGTGAGGCGAAGTTACTGACAATCATACCTTCGCCACTCAGCATGGCGACCAGCGAACGCACCCAGTGGCTATCGGCAAAGATGGCACGTTGCGGCTCACCGTCTGTTTCACCAAACAGATCGTCAATAATCAGATCGAAAGCCGGCCCGTGGTACTGGCACACCCATTCAATGGCATCGGCTTCGATCAACCGCACATCGTCACCTTGCACACCAAAGAAGCGCTCGGCGACCGACAGGTGTACCGGGTTGAGTTCGACACCCACAATCTGTTGCGGCTGCACAAAGCGGCGCAGGTTTTGTATCACCGCACCGCCGCCGACACCCAGCACCAGAATGCGCCGCAGTTCACGGGGCGGGTAAAAGAATGCCGGCAGCAGCAACAAATCCCACACACTGCCGGTCACTGGACGCGCCGGGTTATACTGGCTGTGAAACACACCGTTGGTATACAGCCGCAGGGTACGACCGGCGCTGCGTACCTGGTAGTCCACACCGTCGACCTGCTTCTGCCATACGAGACTCATAGATAGACAGTCTACCCTGCAATAAAAAACCCCGGCGCTCGCAAAGAGGCGTCGGGGTTCAACCCTTCGGGAAACCCGGGATCAGTTGTTCTGGATCACGATCTGCGGGAACTTGGCCGCGTGATCCTTCGTCTTCTGCGACAGCTTGGCCGCCGTGCGACGTGCGATGTCACGGTAGATCTGCGCAATACGACCTTCAGGATCGGCAACCACCGACGGACGACCACTGTCGACTTCCTCGCGGATCTTCCTGTCGAGCGGCAGGGCGCCGAGGAAATCGACATCGTACTGCTCGGACATACGCTCACCGCCGCCTTCGCCGAAGATGTGTTCTTCGTGACCGCACTCGCTGCAGATGTGGATACTCATGTTCTCGATAATACCCAGCACCGGCACCTCGACCTTCTCGAACATCTTGAGACCCTTGCGGGCATCCAGCAGGGCGATGTCCTGCGGCGTGGTCACGATAACTGCACCACTGACCGGCACCTGCTGGGCCAGCGTCAGCTGAACATCACCGGTGCCCGGCGGCAGGTCGATCACCAGGTAATCGAGGTTGCTCCAGTTGGTGTCATTGAGCAGCTGCTGCAGCGCCTGGGTGACCATCGGGCCGCGCCAGATCATCGGCGTTTCTTCATCGACCAGGAAACCGATGGACATGACCTGAAGGTGGTAACTCATCATCGGTTCCAGTGTCTGGCCGTCTTTGGAATCCGGCTGACCACTGATACCGAGCATGCGTGGCTGGCTGGGTCCGTAAATATCCGCGTCCAGCACACCGACCGAGGCGCCATCGGCTGACAACGCCAGCGCCAGGTTGGTCGCGGTGGTGGACTTGCCCACGCCGCCCTTGCCGGAAGCCACAGCGATGATGTTCTTGATGCTGCCGATGGTCTTCACACCTTTCTGTACCGAATGGGCCTGAATGGCGGAATTGATATTGACACGGGCCTGCGCCACGTCGTCCAGTGATTCGATCATTTCCTTCAGTTTCGCAGCCAGTTCGTCCTTGTAGCCGCCAGCAGGGAAACCCAGAACCACATCGACGACCACCTGATCGCCTTCGATCATGATGTTGCGAACGGTTTTGGCGGACACCAGATCTGTTTCCAGATAGGGATCGATATATTCCTTCAGTTTGCTTTCAACTTGCTGTTGGGTAACCTCAGCCATGGTGCTGTTCCTCTAGATCTCGAATAACCGGCCGTCCGGCCTTGAAAATCCTGAAAATTTGAAGCGGCGATTGTACACAGTTCAGGGCCGCCGGTCTTCATCCCGGTTTGTACGGTTTAGCCCTGCCTCAACCTCGAACATCTGGCATAATGCCCCGCTATCTATCGATTCACACAGGAATAATATGTCTACCGCGCCACGCAAGATCCTGGTCACCAGCGCCCTGCCCTACGCCAATGGCTCCATCCACCTCGGCCACCTGGTGGAGTATATCCAGACCGATATCTGGGTGCGCTTTCAGAAAACGTGTGGCCACGTGTGCTATTACGTGTGTGCGGACGATGCCCACGGCACACCGATCATGCTGCGCGCGCAACAGGAAGGCATTACGCCGGAAGCCCTGATCGAGAGGATGAACATCGAGCACCAGGCGGATTTTGCGGCGTTTCACATCGCCTTCGATAACTATTACAGCACCCACTCACCGGAAAACCGGGAATTCGCCGAGCAGATTTACCTGCGCCTGCGCGACGCCGGCCACATCGACAAACGTACCATCACGCAGTACTACGACCCGGAAAAGGAAATGTTCCTGCCGGATCGCTTTATCAAGGGCACCTGCCCGAAGTGTGGTGCAGAGGAGCAGTACGGCGACAACTGTGAAGTCTGTGGCGCGACCTATGACGCCAGTGAACTGAAAAATCCGCGCTCGGTGCTCAGTGGTGCCACGCCGGT
>NZ_JBTTIO010000029.1:0-17117 GCF_058323355.1 Thiogranum sp. | reverse complement strand
GCGAGTCCTTCAGGCGTGTCATTAGAGCAGGTGAATCGGATATTATTAGCTACACATTCACAATACCATCCTGGGCCAAATCACCACTTACCGTGTCCGCCACATTGAAATACCGAAAACTTAACGAGCGTTATGCCAGGTGGGCGCTTAAAGACCAATACATCAAGATCCCCGTAATTGATATGGCCTGGGATAGTTTATCCATTCCCATCAAGATACGAAAAGAAGTCGAGGCGGATATAAGAGATTAGTTGGCATGTGTCTCCTGCGACCAACCGTGCGCCACACGCCTTGTTTACTCACTTCCTCCGTATCCAGCTTTGACCACGTCACCTTGCCGATGCGCGGCAGCTCGTTGAGGACATCGGTCTTCGCCACCATGTCCTGGGTGACCTGCTTGGCGTAGTGCGTGGAGTCGTGGGCGATCAGATCATGGATGGCTCGGAGGTCGGCCCTGGCCGGGTCCGACCAGATCACCACGTCTCGATCTCTCGCTTCAAGTCTTCGCTGGTAGTGGTCTGGCCCTGTTCGACGGCCTGCTGGCCCTTGCGGATTTTATCCAGCACATAGAGCCGGTACATGATCTCGTCCATGTCGGCGTCATCGGGCAATTTACCGATGGTCTCCAGTGCATCCTGTTTAGCCGCTTGCATGGGTGGCCTCCTGAAATCGCGTTAGGCGTTAACGGCCTGATCGTCCAGGGACGTCAGGGTGGTCTGTATCTGCTGTTTGGCGATCATGGCATCGATCAGGGTAATGACAGCCTCCTGGTCACCGGGGTCAAAGCCTTCCACGGCCTTGAAGCGATTAAACAGCCGGCTATTGCCGAGTGGCGTCTCTTTGGCGGGGTTGCCTGTGAGCAGGTAGCCCACACAAGTGCCGAGGGCGTCGGCCAATTTAATCAGCATCTCGGCGGGCGGCAGATTAAGTCCGCTCTCGTACTTCTTGAGTTGCTGGATTAGTATAAGAATAGCTCCCGACAAGAGTCAAGTTAACCCTATGACAGAATACAGGAGAAGACGCCATAACCTGCATAAGCAAGGTGCGGTGCATTGATCACAAGATCAGGTAATATTAAACCTGTACACCAGCACAGACATTATGACTCGACTATTTTCAATACTGATCTTCCTGACGATTATCCTCGTCGCCATGTTTTCACTGAAACCCTCTGGTGAACGCTCGACTGAAAACGTCAAGGGCCTGCCGTGGCAGATAGACGTACTGGCAGACGGCCGCTCTGTCGTTTTTGGCGTCACTCTGGGCGAAGACACGCTCGGCGATGCGCATGCGCAGCTCGGCGACGATATGACACTTGCCATTATCGTTGCACCCGGCCAGGACACTGGCGGGCTGGAAATGTTCTACAGCCACTTCAAGGCAGGGGTTTTCTCGGGCAAGCTGGTGCTCGCGGCTGACCTGGCACCCGAGGTGCTGGAACAACTGGTGAAGCGTGCCATCAAGTCCGGATATATGGACAGCGGCGCACGTAAATTCACCCTGCACCCCGATGACCTGCCCATCGCTTACCAGGCGCCGCTGGCAAGCATGACCTTTATTCCCACCGTAAACATCGATGCAGCATCAGCCATCAAACGTTTCGGTCCTGCCAGTGAGTCAATCCGCGTTGACGACGAGGTAACCCGCCTGCTCTACCCGGACAAGGGACTGGAACTCATCATTAACGAGAAGGGGAAAGAAGTCTTGCAGTATGTCGCGCCACACGATTTTGATCGCCTGATCCGGCACTCACAAGGGCAAGGCAATATCAACCAAACAATGCGTCCGAAGAAAACCCTTCACTCTCCAGGATCTCCCGCAACCGTTTGAGCGCATCCATCTGGATCTGCCTCACTCTTTCCCGGGTCACACCAATTTCGTTACCGACTTCTTCCAGCGTGGAGATCTTGTAGCCGTGTAATCCAAAACGCCGCTCCACCACTTCGCGCTGTTTGTCAGACAACTGTGCGATCCAGGTTTCCAGGTTGGCGAGCACATCTTCGTCCTGCAGTAGTTCAGACGGATCGGTGTTGCTCTCATCGGGGATGGAATCGATCAGTGTCTTGCCGGACTCGGAGTCCTTGCTGATCGGCACGTCGACCGAGGTGACGCGTTCGTTGAGTTTGAGCAGCCGCTTGACGTCTTTCATGGGCTTGTCGAGCAGCTCTGCAATCTCCTCGGCATTGGGTTCGTGATCCAGTGACTGCGCCAGGCGACGTGCTGCGTGCAGGTAGCTGTTGAGTTCCTTGACCACGTGGATCGGCAGGCGGATGGTGCGTGTCTGGTTCATGATGCCGCGCTCGATGGTCTGGCGTATCCACCAGGTGGCGTAGGTCGAGAAACGGAAGCCGCGTTCCGGGTCGAACTTTTCAACCGCGCGAATCAGTCCCAGGTTGCCTTCCTCGATCAGGTCAAGGAACGCCAGTCCGCGATTGATGTAACGGCGGGCGATTTTCACCACCAGCCGCAGGTTGCTTTCGATCATGCGCCGGCGGCCGCTTTCGTCGCCCTTTTGCGCCAGGCGAGCGTAGTAAACCTCTTCTTCGGCGGTCAGTAACGGAGAGAAGCCGATTTCATTGAGGTACATCCGGGTCGCGTCAAAGTGTGCGTCGGTTTCCGGCGGTTCCTTCAGGCGGGTTTTCGCTGTTTCTAGCGCTGCTTCGGCAAAATCCAGCGCGCTGTCTGCCACGCTGTCTGCCGATGCCTTCTTGCTGGTCGTTTTCTGGCGTTTTCTGGCCATTCATTAACCTCGGCGTTTTCTTGTAACCATCCATCTGCCAACCCGCGTGATGTGAGGCGGTTCTGGCAGCTTTTATTTTCGCCTGGGCAAATACCGGAGCGGATCAACTGGCCTGCCCTTCTTCCGTATTTCAAAGTGCAATTCGGTACGATCGGTGGCGCTGCTGCCCATCCGGGCGATCAGTTCACCTTTCCTTACCCATTGCCCTTCCCTGGCAATCAACTTCCGGTTGTGCGCGTAAGCACTGAGAAAGTCCTTGTTATGCTTGATGATAATAAGCCTACCGTAACCACTAAGTCCACTCCCGGCATACACCACCTTGCCGGCGGCGGCGGCGCGCACCGGGCTGCCCGGTTTACCCGCGATGTTGATGCCTTTTTTCCCTGCCGAGTGTGGATCGAAGCGGCGGATGAGCTTGCCGCTGGCAGGCCAGGTCCAGTCTGGCGGACCTTTACCGGCAACCGCACCACCTTTGCCCGCCGTGTTTGCCACGGCTGGCTTTGCGGACCGTGCAGTGGCCACCTTGGGCTGTGATGGCCGAACAGTAGACGCTATGGCGGGTTTTGGCCGCGAGGGTGCGCTCACCTTGGGCTGGCTGGGAGGCGGCTTGCGCACGACTGGAGCGGCCTTTCGCCGCGGAGGTGCCGTCAGGCGGATTTTTTGTCCACGATAGATGGTGTAAGGCTTGCGTATGCCGTTCCAGGCAGCCAGTTGTTCAACGGTCTTGCCATACAGGAAGGCAATCGAGTACAGGGTATCGCCTTGCCCCACGGTATGGGTCGCAGGAATGCGTGCCGGCTGATGGCTGCGGTCACCGACCGGGGCATGCACCGGGCCATAAGAGCAGGCCGGCAGCAGGCAGCACAACAACAGCCACACCCGCCTGTGCATCGCTATTCCCTGAGCAGCCACCAGGCCACAACACCCAGTGCCACCAGTGACCAGCCGATCCATTCGACGTAATAGCGGATGCGCGTCTCCATGGCTGAACCGCCCCAGGCCAGCAAACCGGCCACCAGGAAAAAGCGCCCGCCCCGCCCGACCGCCGAGGCCAGCACGAAAGGAATGAAACTCATGGACAGGGCGCCGGCAGAGATGGTAAATACCTTGTAGGGGATCGGGGAGAAACCGGCGATCAGCACCGCCCAGAAACCCCAGTCGCGGAACCAGCTTGAGGCAATCCCGTAAGCTTCTTCCCAGCGACCGCCTTCGCCAATCAATGGCTGCACCCATTCCAGCGCAAAGTGTCCGATAGCATAACCCGCCATTCCCCCGGCCACGGACATCAAGGTTGTCAGTGTGGCGTAGTGCATGGCGCGATCCGGCCTCGCCAGTGTCATGGGCATCAGCATGACATCCGGGGGGATCGGGAAGAACGAGGACTCGGCAAAGCTCAGTGCCCCAAGGTACTGCGGCGCCCGGCGATGACGGGACCAGCTCAATGTCATGTCGTACAGGCGCGTAAACGGTTTCACTAGCCCGCGCCTCCCAGCAGCGGTACGAATACCACCGGCTCGAAATCCTCACGCTCATAGACTGTCGGGGTGCGGGTCACGCTGATCAGCACCTGCCGGTCACGACCACCCAGCGGCATGATCAATCGGCCCCCCACCCGCAGCTGTTCCAGCAGGGCTTCGGGGATATCCGCAGCGCCGGCGGTCACGATAATGGCGTCAAACGGCCCGAACTGTGGCCAGCCCCAACTGCCGTCGCTGTGCTGAACGCGGATATTACGCAGGCCAATCTGACGAAAGCGCTGTCGCGCCTGGGATGCCAGCGGTTCGATGCGCTCCGTGGAATACACCTTGTCCACCAGCCCGGCGAGAATGGCGGCCTGGTAACCGGAACCGGTCCCGACTTCGAGCACCACCTTTGGCTCAACCTCGAGCAGCAACTCCGTCATGCGCGCCACGATGTAGGGCTGGGAGATGGTCTGGCCGTGACCGATCGGCAGCGCGGTGTCTTCATAGGCACGTGACGCCAGCGCCTCGTCGATAAACAGGTGGCGCGGTGTAGAAGCAATGGCTTCCAGCACCCGGTTATTGCCTATGCCCTCTTCACGCAGACGCGCCACCAGCCGGTCGCGCGTGCGCTGCGAGGTCATGCCAATACCCTGACTGAGTGACTTCAAGGCCGCTCCAGCTCGCTGCCAAGGCAGCGTTCCACCTGGTTGAGTACATCGTGCCGGGTCAGGTCAACATGGATAGGCGTTACCGACACATAGCCGTTACGCACGGCGTAAAAATCCGTACCTTGCCCGGCATCCTGCTCGCTACCGGCCGGCCCCACCCAGTAAATAGGCCGGCCGCGTGGATCGGTTTCCCGGATCACCGGCTCGGAACGGTGCCGATTACCCAGCCGGGTGGTCTGCCAGCCCTTGAGCTGTTCGAAGGGAATATCCGGTACATTGACGTTGAGTATCGTCTCCGCCGGCACCGGCTCGCACTCCAGACGTTTGAGCAGCGCCAGCACCACCTGCGCCGCTGTCTCGAAATGCTGTGGCTGGAACGAAACGCAGGACACCGCAATAGCCGGTAACCCGAGAAAACGCCCTTCCATGGCCGCCGCCACCGTGCCGGAATAAATCACATCGTCCCCCAGGTTGGCACCGGCGTTGATCCCCGATACGACCATATCCGGTTCGTGGTCGAGCAGTCCGGTAATGGCGAGGTGTACGCAGTCCGTAGGCGTTCCCTCGACACAGGTATAACCATTCCCGGCCTGGCGGGCGCGCAGCGGGCTGTCGAGGGTGAGTGAATTACTGGCGCCGCTGCGGTCACGTTCCGGTGCCACCACCGTCACTTCGGCCACTGCCTTCAGGGCTTCGGCCAGGCAACGCAGGCCCGGCGCGCGATAGCCGTCGTCATTGGAAATCAAAATTCGCATCTGCCGCCAATGATACCCGACTCTGCCGCGCACGCCCATTACCCCTTGCAGAAAAACGGTTACAATCCGGACACATGGCTAAACCTGATCCCGACGATATCAAGCTGTTCCGCGACAGCGTGGGCAACGTGAAACCGGTCAGTAATGACCGTGTTGCCCCCGTGCGCCGCCATATTGCCCCGCGCCCGGTTTTTCGGGAACGCGATGAAACCGAGGTGCTGCGCGACATGCTGTCGGATCTCTTCGACCCGGCGGAAATGGAAAACGGCGACGAACTTCTCTACATCCGGCCGGGTCTGCAACAACGCACGGTACGCAAACTGCGGCGCGGCAAGCTGTCACTCGAAGCCGAACTGGACCTGCATGGCATGACAGTACCCGTTGCACGCACCGCCGTAGCCGGCTTTCTGCGTGAATGCCAGCACCGGCACGTCCAGTGCGCACGCATCATCCACGGCAAGGGACTGGGATCACGCCACCGCGCACCGGTACTGAAACAGAAAGTTGGCGGCTGGCTGCGCCAGCGCGACGAGGTACTCGCCTATTGTTCCGCCCGTCACTACGACGGTGGAACAGGCGCGCTCTACGTCCTCCTCAAACGCAAGTAATTTTCAATGGGGTCAGACTCGATTGATTTTTATCTATCTGTCAACATAAGCTTTCGCACGGAATATAAAAAACCATCCGGCCGTACAAGGAGGTACACCGATGGCCAGACAACGGCGCTTTTGCCTGCCGGGTCAACCCCAGCACATAATCCAGCGGGGCAACAACCGGGATATCACGTTTGTCGACAAGCAGGATTACCACTTCTACCTGGAGTCGCTGGCAGATGCGAGTCAGAAACACGATTGCACCATTCATGCTTATGTGTGCATGACCAATCACGTTCATCTCCTGATTACACCACTTACTGAGTGCGCTATCAGTCATACAATGCAGTCACTCGGTCGCAGGTATGTCCAGTACTTCAATCATCGTTATCAGCGCACCGGAACCTTATGGGAGGGTCGTTTCAAAGCTACGCTGATTGAGACAGAACGTTACTTTCTGGCGTGTCATCGATACATTGAACAGAACCCCGTTCGCGCTGGTATGGTGTCAAATCCTGCACTGTATCGGTGGTCCAGTTTCCATCATAACGGTCTTGGTAAGTTGGACCCGATTTTGACAGAGCACCCGCTCTATCAAAACCTTGCCCCGAACAGGACAGAACGCCTGGCCAGATACCGGGCTCTTTTTGACACACCCATCTCCGAGACCACACTATCTGAAATACGCGATGCAACAAACAAGGCCTGGGTATTGGGAAATGATCGATTTCGGGAGCAGATGGAAGAAATGCTGGAACGCCAGGCCGCACCCAGACCGCGTGGTGGCGACCGTAAATCTGTGCAATACAGGAAGAATAGCCAGATCAATCGAGTCTGACCCCATTGAAATTGAACAATGCGCTGCCAACCCGCACCAGGGTTGCGCCTTCTTCAATCGCCAGGACATAGTCTTCGCTCATGCCCATAGACAGTTCGGAGAAATTATTTCCAAAGCGGCTTCTGCAGGTTTCAAGCAACTCACGCAAACGGGAAAAACTGCGTCGCGTTTCTGCTTCAGAAACATCGCGGTAGCCAATCGTCATCAGGCCACGCAACTGGACGGACTGAAGTTGTTCTTCAAGCACTGTGTCGATGAGTGGAAACAGCGCATCTTCTGCGATACCGTGTTTGGCCGGGTCGCCCGACACGTTGACCTGTAACAACAGGTTAACGCTTCGCCCCGCCTCACTGGCCGAGACTGCAATCCTGCGCGCCAGCTTTACACTGTCGACGGTATGCACCCAGTTGAAATTTCCACCAACATGGCGGGACTTGTTGGATTGAAGGTGGCCGATAAAATGCCATTCTACCGATGGGTCTCCAGACTGAGCGATCTTGTCGACCGCTTCCTGCATCTGGTTTTCACCGAAGTCTTTCTGGCCAAGAGATATCAATTCTTTTATCGCTGACACCGGTTGTCGTTTGGATACCGCAACAAGCCGCACTTCATCGGCACGACGACCGGCACGTTGTGCCGCCTCGGCAATGTGTTGTCGGACTTCAGTCAGGCTGTCGCGCAGGTTCATCGGGTGTTTTCACATCAAACAGTTCGTACAACAGACTGGTCGCATAGCTACCGGACGGAAGACTGAAAGCAAGCATCCACTGGTCATCTGTTTCCTGTGTGCAGGACAGGTTGCCCGGCATGACACGCAGCGCACGGCGCGCGTGCTTCATGCGGAATGCGTCCAGCCCATCGATCCAGTCACGGTACGGCGCCAGCACCGTTTGCTCAAGTTCGGCCGCCTCACCTGTCACCATTGCATCGCCACTGCCGCACAACGGGCCGGTGGGATGGATATCACCTGTTTCGCAACGCGATATGATTTCTGCATCAATGGCCTCGGCAGGGAATACCGCTGATTTCCCCTCCAGCTGAAACGCATCGCCCGCTAACGGCTGGTTCCAGTTTCCCGCCTCGATGCGCGCAGCGAGTACATGGTTAAACAGGGCCGAACGCACAGCGGACAACCAGATACTGCGTTTGTTGCGCGAGACACGCGCCCCGGGGCGCCCTCTCGACCGCTTTGCGGTCTCACCTTGTGCTTTCGGTCGCGCCAGCAACCGCTCCGCCTGGCGCAGGTTATCGCCATTGTGGCCAAAACGTTGTGGCCCGAAACTGTTGGGGACGCCCTGCTTCAACTGTTGAATGCGCGCTTCAATCTGTTCGGGGCTGGCATCAACACCCCGAACACGGAGCTGGAAGCGATTGCCGCGTAACGCGCCGGTCTTTAATTTACGGCTGTGGCGGCTGGCCTGCAGCACCTCGAAATCCTCATTGTTGAACGCCTGCCAGTCCGGCGCTTCGCGCCCCGGCAATTGTACCGAGAACCATTGTTCAGTCACCGCATTGCGATCTTTCATGCCCGCGTAGCTCACAGCGTTTGCTGCCACACCGGCGAACGCCGCCAGTTGTTTTGCCACCCAGTTCGTGTTGCTGTTGCGCTTGCGAATGTGTAACCAGCAATGTTCACCTTCACCGTCCGGTGTGACCAGCGGGATCTCGATGACATGGAAATCTTCAGGCATGGTACGAATGAATCCTGACCCGAGCGAGTCGCCATACGCGCGCGGCAGGGTCAGCGGAATGGATTCATTCATCCAGCAAAACCACGGCGAAAGCGGCGATACCCTCCTCGCGCCCGGTAAAGCCCAGGTGTTCGGTGGTGGTTGCCTTGACGTTAACGCGCGAGGTATCGATATGCAGGTCCTGTGCAATGTTTTCCGACATGCTATCGACAAACGGTGCCAGCTTCGGCGCCTGTGCAACCAGCGTCAGATCGGCATTGGAGACACGCAGTTCAAGGTCATCCAGTTGAGCCATCACCCGACGCAACAACTCACGGCTGTCAATACCGCTGAAGCGGTCATCGTTGTCCGGGAAATGGCGACCAATATCGCCAAGCCCGGCTGCGCCGAGTAATGCATCGCACAACGCGTGCAACAGGACATCCCCGTCGGAATGCGCCTTGAGGCTATGCGTGTGAGGGACATCCACACCGCCCAGCACCAGTCGTCCACCCGACTCGAAAGCATGTACATCAAAACCCTGACCGATTCTCATAAGCGCCCCTGTTGCTTCAGGTACAGTTCTGCCAGCGGCAGATCCTCCGGGCGGGTGATCTTGAGGTTATCGATGTGACCTTCCACCATCTGCGGCCGTTCACCGGCGTGCTCCATGGCAGACGCTTCATCGGTCACTTCAAAGCCGTCGCGCAGGGCGGCTTCCAGCACTTCCCGAAGTCGTCCGAAGCGGAACATCTGCGGTGTCTGTGCATGCCACAGGTCCTGCCTCGGCACAGTGGACTGTACCGCATCATCGGCATTGGTGCGCTTCATGGTGTCGTGCGCCGGCACGCCCAGCAATCCGCCGACAGGGTGTCCGGACAGGGATTCGATCAGCTTGTGAAGATCCATACTGCGCACACAGGGACGCGCGGCATCGTGCACCAGCACCCAGTCATTATCGGCTGCCACACCTGAAAGTGCCTGCAAACCATTCAATACCGAATGACAACGTTCCGTGCCACCCGGCGCACGTATCAGGCATTGTTCGCTGTAGCGCAGGGCAATCGCGTCGATATCGGTGTTTTCCTGGCTGACCAGCACCAGACCGGACAACACGGGGATACCAAACAACGCATCGAGGCTGTGTTCCAGAACGGTCTGCCGACCCAGGCCAAGCAACTGCTTTGGCACTCTGGCATCCATGCGACGGCCACTGCCGGCTGCCGGCACCACCGCCCAGTAGGCCACTGATTCACTCATCATACCCCAGGGCACCCTCTCGACCGCCTTGCGGTCTCACCTTGCCGGCTTTCGGTTCCTCGATAATCTGGTAGAAAGTCTCGTCGTCGCGGGTCATGCCCAGCTCTTCACGGGCGCGTTCCTCGATCGCGTCCAGGCCCTGCTTGAGATCCTGCACCTCGGCTTCCAGTGCCTGGTTACGTTCCCGCAGTTCACGGTTCTCGGCTTTCTGTGTCTCGACCTGCTGGTAGAGATCCCAGACCTCCGCCAGGCTGCCGTCACCCACCCATAATCGGTACTGTAACAGCACCAGCAGAATGACCAGCAGCCAGATCAGCCAGCGCATGTCGGGCCGCGCACGGCGCAATCAGGACGCAAACTGGTTGAAGCCACCGCGACCCGCGTAACTGGCGTCGGAACCCAGCTGCTCCTCGATGCGCATCAGACGGTTGTACTTGGCGACACGATCCGAACGCGACAAGGAGCCGGTCTTGATCTGGGTCGCGCTGCTGCCGACTGCGATATCGGCAATCACCACGTCTTCAGTTTCACCGGACCGGTGTGACACCACAGCGGTAAAACCGGCATTGGCCGCCATTTCGATGGCGGCCAGGGTTTCTGTCAGCGTACCGATCTGGTTGGGTTTGATCAGGATAGAATTACCGATGTGCTCATCAATACCGCGCTGAAGGATGCGGGTATTGGTGACAAAAAGGTCATCGCCGACCAGTTGAATCCTGTCGCCGAGTTTCTCGGTGTGAACTTTCCAGCCGTCCCAGTCACTCTCATCCATACCGTCCTCGATCGACAGGATGGGGTACTGATCGACCCAGCTGGCCAGGAAGTCGGTAAAGCCTTCGGCGTCGAACGATTTGCCTTCCGAATCCAGCTGGTAACGACCGTCCTTGTAAAACTCGGAACTGGCGGCATCGATGCCGAGGAAAATGTCTTCGCCTGCCTTGAAACCCGCCTTCTCAATCGCTTCCAGAATCACTTCAATGGCCGCTTCATTGGACGACAGGTTGGGTGCAAAACCACCTTCATCACCTACCGTGGTGCTCAAACCCTGGCTGCCGAGTACTGACTTGAGCGCATGAAACACTTCCGCGCCATAGCGCACGGCCTCACGGATGCTGTCTGCACCCACCGGCAGGATCATGAATTCCTGCAGGTCCACACTGTTATCGGCGTGCGCGCCACCGTTGATGATATTCATCATCGGTACCGGTAACTGGTAAGGTCCGTCTCCGTTCAGGTGACGATACAGCGGCAGATCATTCGCACGTGCTTCAGCCTGTGCCGCCGCCAGTGACACTGCCAGCAACGCATTGGCGCCCAGCCGGCCCTTGTTATCGGTACCGTCCAGTTCAATCATTTTCTGGTCCAGTGCCACCTGGTCCGCCGCGTCCATCCCGGTCACGGCATTGCGCAACTCACCGTTCACACTGGCGACCGCTTTCAGCACACCCTTGCCCAGATAACGCGAAGGATCGCCGTCGCGCAGTTCGACGGCCTCACGGGAACCGGTTGACGCACCGGACGGCACCGCCGCACGTCCCATCGAACCATCATCCAGCAACACATCCGCCTCAACAGTGGGATTGCCACGCGAGTCCAGGATCTCCCTGCCGCGGACATCGGTAATCTTAGCCATTTCTACTCCAGATACAAAAGGTTATAAAACTTATCTAAAATTAATTCTATGGTCTGTCAGCGCACGCGGCAGCGACATGCAGCGGGGGTTCGTGGCGGGCGCCTTGCGCATGCCTGCGCCGAAGCTCGACGCGAATCACCGCTGTGTGGCGCGGAAACGAATCCACCAATCAAACCCTACAGCAACTCTGTCTCGGCAAACGGCCGCGATTTTACCGTGTCATCGAGTATCTTCAATGTCTCCAGCAAATCCTTCATCTGCCCCAGCGGCCAGGCATTCGGCCCGTCACTCAGCGCTTTGGAAGGATCAGGATGGGTCTCCATGAACACGCCCGATACGCCGGCCGCCATCGCGGCACGCGCCAGCACCGGCACGAACTCACGTTGTCCGCCGGATACGTTGCCCTGCCCGCCCGGCAACTGGACGGAGTGCGTGGCATCGAACACCACTGGCGCGCCGGTGTTACGCATCACCGCCAGCGAACGCATGTCGGACACCAGGTTGTTATACCCGAACGAAACACCGCGCTCGCACACCATGATCTGTTCATTACCGACCGCGCGCGCCTTGTCGACCACGTTCTTCATGTCCCAGGGCGCGAGGAACTGGCCCTTTTTGATGTTCACCGGCTTGCCGGTACGCGCCACGTTCTGGATAAAGTTGGTCTGGCGGCACAGGAACGCCGGCGTCTGCAACACGTCCACCACGCTGGCGACTTCATCCAGCGGCGTGTCCTCGTGCACGTCGGTCAGTACCGGCACACCGATTTCATCTTTTACCTTCTGCAGAATGCGCAGCCCTTCCTCAATGCCCGGGCCACGGAAACTGTCAGCCGATGAACGGTTGGCCTTGTCGAAGGAAGACTTGTAAATAAAGGGTATACCCAGTTCGGCAGTGATCTTTTTCAGTTCGGCGGAAGTGGTCAACGCCAGTTCCTCGCTTTCAATCACGCACGGGCCGGCGATCAGAAAAAAGGGGGCATTCAGCCCCACTTCAAATCCACATAAATTCATTGTTCAGGAACCTTGTCGTCGTTGAATATCAGGCATCCGCGCGAACCAGGTTCGGCTGGTCGGCGGGCATGTCCACGTTACTGTGATGCGCGTTTGCCGCTTCAATAAAACTGGTAAACAGCGGATGACCGTCGCGCGGGGTGGAAGTGAACTCGGGATGGAACTGGCAGGCCAGGAACCAGGGATGGTCGCTGATTTCGATCATTTCCACCAGGCTACCGTCCACGGAGGTTCCGCCGATGGTCAGGCCGGCCTTCTCCAGGGTTTCCCGGTAGTGATTGTTGAACTCGTAGCGATGGCGATGGCGCTCCACAATTTCATCCTTGCCATACACCTTGTGCGCCAGCGTTCCCGGTACCAGTTTGCAGGTCTGGCCACCAAGTCGCATGGTGCCGCCCATGTCGCTGTCTTCGTCACGGCGTTCGATGTTGCCGGCCTCGTCCTGCCACTCGGTAATCAGGCCGATGACCGGGTGCCTGGTGTCCTTGCGGAACTCAGTGCTCTGCGCTTCGGACAGCCCCGCCACGTTACGGGCAAATTCGATGACCGCCACCTGCATACCAAGACAAATCCCGAGATAGGGAATTCCGTGTTCGCGCGCATAACGCACGGCCATGATCTTGCCTTCCACGCCACGCTCGCCAAAACCGCCTGGCACCAGTACGGCATCGGCCTTGCTGAGGACTTCGAGGCCTTTCTGTTCGATCACTTCGGAATCGATGTAGCGTATTTTCACCCGGGTGCGGGTCTGGATACCGGCGTGTATCAGCGCCTCGGACAGGGACTTGTAGGATTCGGTCAGGTTGACGTACTTGCCGACCATGGCCACCGTCACTTCGTGCTGCGGGTGCTCCAGCCGCTCGGCCACATCCTTCCAGTCGGAAAGATCGGCCGCCGGCAGATCGAGCCCCATCAGGTCGACAACCGTGTCGTCGAGGTGCTGCTGGTTGAGCAGCAGCGGAATCTTGTAGATGCTCTCCACATCAACGGCGGAAATCACTGCACGATCGGGCACGTTGGTAAACAGGGCGATCTTGCGGCGTTCGTCGACCGGCAACGGGCGGTCCGAACGGCACAGCAGGATGTCCGGCTGGATACCGATGGAGCGCAGCTCCTTCACCGAGTGCTGGGTCGGTTTGGTCTTGATTTCACCCGATGCCGCGATGTACGGCACCAGTGTCAGGTGCATGAACAGTGCCTTCTGGTGACCCAGCTCGACACCCATCTGGCGAATCGCTTCCAGGAATGGCAGGGACTCGATATCACCGACGGTACCGCCAATTTCAACCATGGCGATGTCGGCGCCTTCGGCACCGGCGCGAATACAGCGCTTGATCTCGTCGGTAATGTGCGGAATGACCTGCACTGTCCCGCCAAGGTAATCGCCACGGCGTTCCTTGCGGATGACCGTCTCGTAGATCTGTCCGGTAGTGAAGTTATTGCGCTTGCCCATGGTCGTACGGATAAAGCGCTCGTAATGGCCCAGATCGAGATCGGTCTCTGCCCCGTCTTCGGTGACGAACACCTCGCCGTGCTGGAACGGGCTCATGGTACCCGGATCCACATTGATATAGGGATCGAGCTTCATCATGGTGACTTTGAGGCCCCGGGCTTCGAGTAATGCGCCAAGGGAAGCGGCAGCGATGCCTTTCCCCAATGAGGAAACCACACCGCCAGTTATGAATATGAATCGGGTCATGAAGCTCCGGAAAATGCAGGAGAAAACAACGTCTGGACGGGAAGCCAGACTACCAGAAACCCCGGGGTGAAACAATCGGAAACAGCAGCTTTGTTACAGCCGCGACCAGCCCAGTGCAAAACCCGTCTGGCCCGCCTGCGCCTCAAAACCCTCACATACCGCAATACCGGGTACGGCCACCAGTGTGTCGCCGGCATATAACAGGGGCAGACGTTCACGCTCCCAGTCCGGCACGCTGTGTTCCTGCAACAGGTTCTTCAACGTGCGGTGGTGGGCAGCGCCCGGCAGGCGCAGTGACTCACCGCCACGGCGGAAACGGACATCAACGCCCTTACACCCATCGGGCAGGTAAAGCCCCTGTCCCGTGACCGGTTTTGCGACCAGCACACCGCCGGCTGTATCCAGCGGCAGGTTTTCCTGCAAATCCCAGTGGATGGACAACGCCGCATCGGGTGCAGGCAAGGCCTGCATCAGGTACAGCTCTCCGCGATAGCGGCGCAGCTGCGCATCACCCCAGGTCACCACAGGCTGTGCATCGTCACGGCTAAACAGCATTTCCGTGCGTATACGTTCCAGCACAGCCTGCGAAGGCATGGCAAAACCCTGCTGGTGAATCCAGAAACGCAACAGGTTGCGCTGCCGGGCAGGTTCCAGTGTTGCCACATCAGACTGTTTCAGACGCTTTCCTTGCGTACTGCGGCAGGCGGAAAGATCCACCTCGGCCAGCGCATCCGCCAGCCGGGCCTGCTCGGACTGGTGCGATGCCGCACGGGCCAGTACCGCGGACAGGCCCGGCCAGCGTTGCTGCAACATCGGCAGCATATCGTGACGCAGCAGGTTACGGTCGTAGCGGGTGTCTGTATTCGACGGGTCTTCGATCCAGTCAAGCTTATGTGCCTGCGCCCAGGCCAGAATGTCGGCGCGCGCCGTCTCCAGGAAAGGCCGCAGCAGCAGGCCACTCCCCAGCGACATGCTGGCCGGCATGGCCGACAGCCCGCGCGGACCCGCGCCACGGAACAGTTGCAGCAACAGGGTTTCTGCCTGGTCGTCACGATGCTGCGCCGTCAACAGCGCCGCGCCTTCGGGTAACCAGTCCGCCAGCACCTGGTAGCGCGCATGCCGCGCAGCCGCCTCCGGACTCTCGCCCGGTGCAGCGCGGCCATCTGTTTGCAAGACATGAAATGGCACATCCAGCCGATGGCAGATGCGTTCGCAATGTGCACGCCATTCACCGGACTGCGCCTGAATACCATGATCCACATGCACCGCCATCAGCGGCGCGCGCAATGCATCCCGCCTTTCAGCCAGCAGCTGCAAAAGAACGTGGGAATCAACACCGCCACTGTAGGCGACAGTGTAGCTTGCGGCATCAGGAAGTGCCGCAACCACTGTATCGAGTGGCTTATTTTTCGACAAACTCACCGTACGACATCAACCGCTGGTAACGCGCGGCGACCAGTTGATCCATCGGCAAACGTGTGAGCTGTTCGATATGTTCAACGAGCCGCGCACGGATACGTTCCGCCATAGCCTCCGGGTCACGGTGGGCACCGCCGAGCGGCTCATCGATCACCTCATCGATCAGTCCCAGTTCCTTGAGACGCGATGAAGTCACACCCATAGCCTCGGCGGCATCGGACGCTTTCTCCGCGCTCTTCCACAGGATGGACGCACAGCCTTCCGGTGAAATCACCGAATAGATGCTGTACTGCAACATCAGCATGCGGTCACCGACGCCAATCGCCAGCGCACCACCCGAACCGCCTTCGCCAATCACCGTGCAGATAATCGGCGTCTTGAGATCGGCCATGACATACAGGTTGCGTGCAATCGCCTCACTCTGACCACGCTCTTCCGCACCGATGCCCGGGTAGGCGCCGGGTGTATCGATCAGTGTCAGCACCGGCAGTTTGAAACGTTCCGCCATTTCCATCAGCCGCTTCGCCTTGCGATAGCCCTCCGGACGCGGCATACCGAAATTACGCCGAATCTTCTCTTTGGTGTCACGCCCCTTCTGATGACCAATCACCATCACCGGCTTGCCATCCAGTCGCGCCACCCCACCGACAACCACCTTGTCGTCGGCATAGGAGCGATCTCCGTGCAGCTCTTCAAAATCAGTAAACACCCGGTTGATGTAATCCAGTGTATAGGGTCGCTGCGGATGGCGCGCCAGCTGCGACACCTGCCAGGCATCGAGACTGGAGAAAATCGATTCCGTCAGCGAGCGGCTCTTGGCCTGCAAGCGGCTGATTTCCTCGTTGATATTGACCTCGGCATCATCACCGACATAGCGCAGCTCCTCGATCTTGGCTTCGAGCTCAGCGATAGGTTGTTCAAAATCAAGGAAGTTCATATTCATGGGAGTTGCGCTTCATCCATCTGCGGGTGTTGGGGCGGATTCTACTGAAAATGGCGGGGGGGTGCCATGCTGGAGTGCAGGCACTGGCTTGTCGGGTCGCTTCGGCTCAACGGTTTGCCCGCTACGCGGGTTCCCTGCGCTTCTCGCAAAACGCGGCGTTCGCCCAAACTCGCGGTTTATGCTGCGCATAAACCACTCAAACAGGGCTCTCTTCTTCCGCGTTTTGCTGCGATGCTCGGCTGCACCGATTCACCGAAACGACCCGACAAGCCAGCGCTTTGAATTTTTGTGGCAGATTCCGGGTGGTGGTAAGGATGCTGCACCGTCATTCCGGTCCAGGCCGGAATCCATCTATCAAGTGGCGGAAATGTAGCACTCTTGTACTTCCGGAATCGACCCTGCTGAGACATTAAATCTACCTCC
>NZ_JBTTIO010000028.1:0-45098 GCF_058323355.1 Thiogranum sp. | reverse complement strand
ATGGCCGGAAACTCCTCACTAATGGCCGTTAAAACGGCGAAACCATCCTTGTCCGGCATATTCAGGTCGAGTAACACCAGATCCAGGTCGCGATTCTGTGATACATGTTGCAAGGCATGCGCATGGTTTGATGCTTCAAGAATCGTGATTTGCTCATCCAGGGCATTAAGAACATGCGACAATCCTTCACGGAATAGCGAATGGTCGTCAATAATGAGTATCTTCATCATTTAATCGCGCTTTTTTCGGCGTATAGGTATTCGATAGATTCTGCCATGATCCGCCACATCAGGCATCATCCATTTTCATGCCTGGCGCGGCAAGCCTGTTCTATAGGAATGCAGGGACCAAATCCGACAAGCCCCCAGGCTAACTGCCTGAACGACTCACGTCGCACGCTGAATTCAAATCGGCGCAACGTCGACGAGGCTGGATAGCCTGGTGTCAAGCGTTATTATGCAACTCGATGACCTCGTGGTCGGCCAGCCGACGGTCCTGCTTGGCCGCATCGCAACGCAGCTGTTCGATGTGGTCGAGGTAGGCTTCATCCACGCCAGCCGTGACGTATTCACCGGTAAAGACAGAACAGTCAAACTCGTGGATATCGGGGTTGCCCTTGCGCACGGCCTCGATCAGGTCTTCGAGGTCCTGGAACACCAGCCAGTCGGCGCCGATTTCCCCGGCCACCTGTTCCACGCTGCGGCCATGCGCAATCAACTCGTCCTTGGTCGGCATGTCGATACCGTATACGTTGGGATAACGCACCGGCGGCGCAGCCGAGGCGAAATAGACATTCCTGGCGCCGGCATCGCGCGCCATCTGGATAATCTGCTGGGATGTCGTGCCGCGCACAATGGAGTCATCCACCAGCATCACATTCTTGTCGCGGAACTCCAGGTCGATGGCATTGAGCTTCTGGCGCACCGATTTCTTGCGCTGTTGCTGGCCGGGCATGATAAAGGTTCGGCCGATATAGCGATTCTTGATGAACCCTTCGCGGTACTTGATACCCAGTGTGTTGGCCAGTTGCAGTGCCGCTGTGCGGCTGGTGTCCGGGATCGGGATCACCACGTCGATATCGTGCTGCGGTCGCTCCCGTACGATCTTTTCCGCCAGTGCCTCGCCCATGCGCAGGCGCGCCTTGTAAACCGACACATTGTCAATAATAGAGTCGGGACGGGCAAGGTAGACATGTTCGAAAATGCACGGCGCATAACCCGGCTGTTCGGCGCACTGGCGTGTGACGATGCTGCCATCGTAACCGAGAAATACCGCTTCACCCGGACGTACGTCATCAATCAGTTCAAAGCCCAGTGAATCGAGTGCCACGCTTTCGGACGCTGCCATGTAATCGTAGCCATCAGCATTTTTACGCCGCCCGTACACCAGTGGCCTGACACCGTTCGGGTCGCGGAATGCCACCACGCCGAAACCGGTAATCATCGCCACCGCCGCGTAGGCGCCCTCGCAGCGCTGGTGTACGCCGGAGACGGCTGCAAATACATCATCGGCATTGATGCGCAGCTTGCCACGCCGCTGCAACTCGTGCGCAAACACATTGAGCAGCACTTCGGAATCGGAGTCGGTGTTGATATGGCGCAGGTCTTCGAGGAACAGGTTCTTTTTCAGCGCCTCGGCGTTAACCAGGTTGCCGTTGTGCGCCAGCGAGATGCCGTAGGGGGAATTGACATAGAAAGGCTGGGCCTCGGCCGAACTCTCGCAACCCGCCGTAGGATAGCGCACATGACCTATGCCCATTTTACCCCGCAGCCGCAGCATGTGACGGGTATGGAACACATCGCGCACCAGTCCGTTATTCTTGCGCAGGTACAGCTGGCTGCCTTCGCAGGTCATGATGCCGGCAGCGTCCTGCCCGCGATGCTGCAGAATGGTCAACGCATCATAAATCGACTGATTGACCACACCATTTGAAACAATACCGACTATGCCACACACAAGCCCGACCTTCTCTTACCCGAATTGAATGTTTTCAGCGATACCCGCCGGCAGAAAACTGCGCAGCCACATCGCCATGTCCTGAAAATGCACCAGCAGCAATGACTCACGCCACCAGGGGTCCTGCGGTACCGAAGTCAGCCCCGCCAGCATCACCAGTACCGAGACAATCACGGCACCTCGCGCCACGCCAAATATCACGCCCAACGCCCGGTCGGTCGCGCTCAGCCCGGTTTTCTCCACCAGTTTGCCGACCAGGAAATTCACCACACCGCCGGCAATGACAGTCGCCACAAATAACACGGCAAAAGCCACCCAGCGGCGTACCGACGGGGTCTCGATCCACTGCGACAGGTAACCGCTGAAGTCGCCAAAGAACAGCATCGCGACCCACAGCGCCGCTACCCAGGTCACCAGCGACAAGGCTTCCTTGAAAAACCCGCGCCACAAACTCAGCAGCGCGGAAATCGTGATAATCGCAAGAATGAAGTAGTCGACCCAGATCAAGCCAGAACCTGCATGTGTTTTCCGCCGCCCCTCAGGCCGATGATGTAGTGGCGCTATTTTACTCGAAGCACGACAGCGAAGGCGAACGATTAATTACGGGTACGACAAAACCCGGCCATTCTGGTCAAAACGCCCGGCGATCTGCTTTCTGATCCGCTCCGCCTCGTCCCGCTCCAGGAATGGGCCGACACGCACCCGGTAACGCGTCTTGCCGTCTACCCGCACTGCTTCAACCTGGGTCGCAAAACCGCCCTTGCGCAGCTTGTCCCGCAGCGCCAGCGCATTACCTTTATTCGACAGGCTGACCACCTGCACGACCCAGCTGCCGCTAACGGGTTTCGTGGTGATTTTGTCAACCGGTTTTACCGGGACGACGTTTGCCGGTGTCGGCGCAGGCTTTGTTTCCCCGGCGGGTTTTGTTTCCACCTGCGCTTCCGTGGCCGGCTGCCCGGACGCTGCCGGAGGCGTGGCCCCGGCGGCACGGGCACCGGTGGGTTCTGTCACCACGGCCCGCGCGGCCGGCTGTGGTTCGCGGACCGGCGGGAATGGCTCCAGCGGCAACTCCGGCGCCAGCGTCTCCGGCACCGGCATTTCATCCATTTCCGGCACCAGTGTCCGGTTCGGGCCTTCCAGCAACATGGGAATGAAAATCACGCCCAGTGCCACCAGTACAATGGCGCCTGCCAGTCTTTGCTTCAAGAGAACGTCCATCCCGGTTGCCCTGTTATTTAAAATCCGTACCGAGTGCGGACCATTCCGCCACGGTGTAAAACGAGCCGCACACCAGCACCCGGTCTCCCGTTTGCACCTGGCTCGTCAATGCTTGCCGCGCTTCGGCGACTGACTGGCAGACACTCACCGGCCCGAGTTCCGGTAGTTGCTGCAGCTGCTCTGCCAGTTGCGCGGCTGACGCAGCACGTTGCTCACCCAGGCCCACCGGGTACCAGTGATCCACCTGGCCGTGCAACGCGTCGACGAAAGCTGCGATATCCTTGTCGCGCATCATACCGATTACTGCGTGTGTTGCGCCGGGAATCGGGCGATGTCGCAGCGCATCCACCAGCGCCAGCGCGGCCTCGGCATTATGGGACACATCCAGCACCTGATCTACCCTGCCCGGCAACAGCTGTACGCGACCGGGTAAAGCCACCCATTTGAGACCGCCGGCCACGGCCGACTCGGTAACAGGGAGTCGTTCATGCAGGCTGTCGAGTGCCGCCAGCGCAGCAGCGGCATTCGCCAGCTGGTGCACCCCCGGCAGGGCCGGCCAGGGCAAATCCTGGTAGTGACTGCTGATACCCTGCCAGTGCCAGCGTTTACCCCTGTGGCGCACGTGAAAATCCCGACCGATCACCTGCAGGTCCGCGCCAACGGCAGCCGCTGTTTCCAGCACAGTCTCCGGCGGGAAGGCATCGCCGCATATCGCCGGCCGGCCAGCGCGGAAAATACCGGCTTTCTCGGCACCAATGGCCTCACGTGTATCACCCAGCCATTCGGTGTGATCCAGTCCAATCGTTGTTAAAATGGCCACATCGGCATCGATGATATTTACCGCATCCAGCCGACCGCCCAGGCCGACTTCCAGCAATACCACATCCAGCGTGTCGCGCTGCATGATATCCAGCGCGGCCAGCGTACCGAACTCAAAATAGGTCAGGGATGTTTTGCTGCGCAGCACATCAATGCGTGCAAAAGCATCGCACCAGCACCGATCATCAACCACTTCGCCGTTGATACGCAGGCGTTCGTTGTAGTGGAACAGGTGGGGCGAGGTGTAACAGCCGATACGGTAGCCTGCACGGCTCAGAATGGCTTCCAGAATCGCAATCGTCGATCCCTTGCCATTGGTGCCGGCGACGGTAATGACAACCGGTGCAGGCTGCAGGCAATCGAGCTTGCGGGCTACGCTGGCCACACGTTCCAGGCCCAGGTCGATGGCAGACGGGTGCAGGGTCTCCTGCCAGGTCAACCAGTCGGACAGGGTATTAAAGCGGGACACAGAACCGGTTAATTGATAGGCGCGTGGTGTGTGAGGATCGACAGTATCGAGGCGACCCGCTCACGCATTTCGCGACGGTCGACGATCAGGTCCACGGTGCCATGTTCGAGCAGGAACTCACTGCGCTGAAAACCCTCCGGCAGGGTTTCGCGTACTGTTTGTTCGATCACGCGCGGACCGGCGAAACCGATCAGGGCTTTCGGCTCGGCAATATTGATATCGCCCAGCATGGCAAGACTGGCGGACACGCCACCCATGGTCGGATCAGTCAAAACAGAGATAAACGGAATACCGGCACGCGACAGGCGGCCCAGTGCGGCGCTGGTCTTGGCCATTTGCATCAGCGAGAACAGCGCTTCCTGCATGCGCGCCCCGCCGCTGGCGGAAAAGCATACCAACGGGATATTGTGGTCCAGGCTGCTGTTGGCGGCACGCACAAAACGTTCACCGACCACCGACCCCATGGAGCCGCCCATGAAACCGAACTCGAAAGCGGCCGCCACCAGCGGAATACCCTCGACCTGACCGCGCATGGCTACCAGCGCATCGGTTTCACCGGTAGCTTTCTGTGCGGCTTTCAGGCGGTCGATGTATTTCTTGCTGTCACGGAATTTCAGCGGGTCGGCCGGTAGCACTTCGGCACCGATTTCCTCGCGCGGTTCCGGGTCGAGAAACAGGTCGAGGCGCCGTCGTGCGCCAATGCGCATGTGCTGGTCGCACTTGGGGCAGACGTCCTGGTTGCGTTCCAGTTCGGCGCGGTACAACACGGCGTCACAGGCCGGGCACTTGGACCACAGGCCCTCCGGCACGGTACGTTTATCCTTGTTCTCGGTTCTGATGCGCGACGGCATCAGTTTTTCAAACCAGCTCATTTGTCTGTACCTGTATTACAGCTTTAAGTCATTCGCGTCCATCGCGGCGCGCATGTCGGCAATCACCTGCGGTGCTTCGGCGGCAATCCGTTCCGGCTCGTCTGCCAGCGCGGCGATGCGGTTGACCAGTGCACTACCCACCACCACAGCGTCGGCAACAGCGGCGACCCGCGCGGCAGACTCGGCATCACGGATACCGAAACCCACGCCGACCGGTAATTCCGTGTTGGCGCGAATCTGTGTCAGCTTGTCCTGCACCGACTGCACATCCAGCCGGTTCGCGCCGGTCACGCCCTTGAAGGAGACATAATAAAGGAAACCACTGCCATTTTTCGCCATCAACTGGATGCGCTCATCGCTACTGGTCGGCGCGGCAAGAAAAATGGGATCGATATCGTGCGACTTGAGGGCGGCCACCAGCTCACAACCCTCTTCCGGCGGCAGGTCCACCGTCAGGGCACCGTCCACGCCGGCATCCTGCGCGGCCGTCGCGAAGGCTTCATAGCCCATCACCTCGATCGGGTTGAGATACCCCATCAGAATCACCGGCGTATCGTTATCGGTCTGGCGGAATTCACGCACCATATCCAGCACGTTTCTCAAACTGACATGGTGCTTCAGTGCCCGCTCACAGGCGGCCTGGATCACCGGGCCATCGGCCATCGGGTCGGAGAACGGCACACCCAGTTCCAGCAGGTCGGCGCCGGCTTTCACCAGCGCATGCATCAGTGGCACGACCACGTCCGGTTGCGGGTCGCCGGCGGTAATGTAGGGAATCAGCGCCTTGCGGCCGTGACTACGCAAGGCATCGAAACGGGTAGCGATACGGCTCATACCCTGATCCCTTCCAGCCCGGCCACGGTGTGAATGTCCTTGTCGCCACGCCCGGACAGGTTCACCAGCAGTATCCTGTCCTTGTCGAGCGTTGGCGCCAGTTGCTTCGCGTAGGCCAGCGCATGACTGGACTCCAGCGCCGGAATGATGCCTTCGGTGCGCGTCAGATCGTGGAACGCATCCAGCGCCTGCTGGTCGGTGGCGGCGACATATTGCGCACGGCCACAATCCTTCAACCAGGCATGCTCGGGGCCGACGCCCGGATAATCCAGCCCGGCCGAGACGGAATGGGTTTCAATGATCTGCCCGTCGGCGTCTTCCATCAGGTAGGTACGGTTGCCGTGCAGCACGCCGGGGCTGCCGGCACACAGCGGCGCGGCATGACGACCACTCTCAATACCATCACCACCGCCTTCCACGCCGTACATGGCCACGTCCCTGTCTTCAAGGAAAGGATAGAACAGGCCTATGGCATTGGAGCCGCCTCCCACGCAGGCAATCAGTGCATCGGGCAGGCGACCGACCCGCTCCTGCATCTGCGCGCGCGCCTCGCGACCGATGATCGTCTGGAAGTCGCGCACCATCGCCGGGTAGGGGTGCGGGCCGGCCACGGTACCGATGATGTAGAAGGTGTCATCGACGTGGGTGACCCAGTCACGCATGGCTTCGTTAAGCGCGTCCTTGAGGGTTTTTGAACCGGATTCAACCGACACCACTTCAGCGCCCAGCAAACGCATGCGGTAGACGTTGATGGCCTGGCGCTGGATATCTTCCGCGCCCATGTACACCACACACTGCATACCGAAACGTGCCGCCACGGTCGCCGTCGCCACGCCGTGCTGACCGGCGCCGGTCTCGGCAATGATACGTTTCTTGCCCATACGTTTTGCCAGCAGCGCCTGGCCAATCGTGTTGTTCACCTTGTGCGCGCCGGTGTGGTTCAGGTCTTCGCGCTTGAGATAAATCTGCGCACCACCAAGCTGTCTGCTCCAGCGCTCGGCATGGTAGAGCGGCGACGGGCGACCGACAAAGTGCGCCAGGTCCTCGTCCAGCTCGCGCAGAAAATCGGCATCGACACAGAACGTTTCGTAGGCCTGCCGGAGCTCCTCCAGTGGCCCCATCAATGTCTCGGCGACAAACTTTCCGCCATAGGGTCCGAAATGCCCGTCGGCATCCGGCAACCCGGATAAATCACTGCATTGTGTCGCCACGTACTACACCTCGTATAAATGCTTCAATCTTCTCTGCAGACTTGATGCCCCTGTCCTGCTCGACACCAGTGCTGACATCGACGGCCCAGGGCCGGGTCTGGCGTACCGCCTGCTCGACATTGTCGGGCGTCAGGCCACCGGCCAGGATCGCCGGCCGGTCGCCGATGGCCGGCATGCGCGTCCAGTCGAACGCCACCCCGCCGCCACCGTGGGTGTCCGGCTGCCAGGCGTCGAACAGGAACCCGCTTGCCTGCGGGTGAGCCTGAACCACGCCAGCCACATCGACACCTTCCTTCATACCGACGGCCTTGATGTAGGGCCGGCTGAATCCTTCGCACTGGTCGGCGCTTTCCGCGCCGTGGAACTGCAGCAGGTCGAGCGGCACCTGTTCAAGCACCCCTTCGACCTGCACGCGCGGCGCATCGACAAACAACCCCACCACACTGACAAACGGCGGCAGACCCGCGCAGATTTGCGCCGCCTGCTGCGCCGTCACATAACGTGGACTGCGGTCATAAAACACCAGCCCGATGGCGTCAGCGCCGGCCTGCGCAGCCGCACGTCCGTCTTCCACTCGGGTAATCCCACAGATTTTGACACGGGTTCGCATGAGCTTCATCCGGCACGGCGCAACAAGGCGCGTATCCTACCAGAAACCGGCCTGTTTCGGCGATTTCGCCGCGTTTGCGGGGATTTACCGGGTGTTCAGCCAAACACCGGCAGCATGCCCTGCGTCGGCAGGCCGAAACGCTCCGGGTATTTCACCCCGACCAGGTACAAACCGCCGGAGGGCGCGGTCACGCCACCGCGGGCGCGATCCCGGTATTCAAGGATCTGCTGTGCCCAGACCGGTGGTTGCTCGCCCCGGCCTATCACCATCAGCACACCGGCGATATTGCGCACCATGTGGTGCAGAAACGCGTTGGCCTCGATATCCAGGTAAATAAAGTCACCCTGTCGACTGACCTGCAGCCGGTGCACGGTGCGTACCGGGCTTTTGGCCTGGCAGGCGCTGGCACGGTAAGACGAAAAATCGTGCTCGCCGAGCAGGTAACGGGCCGCGGCCTGCATGGATGTCGCGTCCAGTGTCTCGTGCACCCAGGTCACCCGCTTTCTCAACAAGGCACTCGGCACCTCGCGGACAAGAATGACGTAGCGGTAACTGCGTGCCTCGGCAGAGAAACGCGCATGAAAATCTTCATCGACCCCGCGCACCCAGGTTAATGTGATGTCATCGGGAAGATTGGCATTGGCACCGAGCAACCAGGAACGCTCGCGGCGTTCGGCCATGGTTTCAAAATGAATCACCTGGTGCGTGGCGTGCACACCGGCATCGGTACGCCCGGCACAGCACAACTGTACCGGGTGATCCGCAACTTTCGACAGCGCCGACTCGACTTGCGCCTGCACGGAAGGTGCGTGCGGCTGGGCCTGCCAGCCGGAATAGGCAGCGCCGTCGTACTCCACTCCACAGGCAATCAGCATGAAACATCCCGGTAATTTCGATCCGCGTAATCATAACGGTTACTTGTTATGAATATAACGCTCGTCGTCGAAACTGCACACCCAGCCCGGGCGCAGCGCAACCAGTGCCGTCATCAACATGCCGTTGAGCACCGCCTCGGCGAAGAATACCAGCGGAAAATAGGGATAGTACTGGTAGCTCAGCCAGCCGGCATTGGCCGCGTCACTCAATAACATGACACCCGCACCGGCAAGACTGGCGAACAGAATGGAAATGCCGGCGGCCAGGAACCCATTGACATACACATAGACAAAGAAGTTATGCGGCAGACGGCGTTGCGCAAAACGCAGCAGCAGGGTTGTGACCAGGATCGGTATACCCCCCATCACCAGTGCGTTGAGTCCCAGCGAGACAAAACTGTCGCCGTTGTACAAGGTACTTCCTGTCAGCACCAGCAATACCGCCAGCATCGCCAGTGGCCAGCCGAACATCAGTGTCACCACCGTCATGCCCAGCAGGTGGAAGTTAAGTGCCGGCAGCACCCCGGCACGGGTGTTCCACAACAGCAACACCATGACGCAGGCGGCGAAGAACAGGTGAGAGAAACGGTTCTCCAGTAACCGCGCCAGTGGCGCCTGCCGCAGCGCAACCCACAGCAGCATGACGAACAGGGCATTGGCGGGCCACGACAAACCGGCAGGAATCAGATCAGCGGGGAAATCCATAAGGCACTCCGGACAGTCATATCATGTTTATGCGACCTGGCGCCCTCACAGTCAAGACACAATCTTCAGGGAAACTGACTAACACTGCGTAATAAAAAGGGGCGCCGAGGCGCCCCTTTTATCTTCAACATGTTATATCGGGATCAGGCGATCTGCCCCATGATGTCACGTGCCTCGTCCTTCTGCTCATCGCTGCCTTCCTCGATGACTTCATCGAGAATGCTGCGAGCACCGTCCGGGTCACCCATGTCGATATAGGCACGGGCCAGGTCAAGCTTGGTGGACACTTCGTCCATGTCGGCCAGTTCTCCATCACCTGATTCAGCTTCCGCTTCCTCGCTATCGAGGTCCAGGCTGTCGATATCGAAGTCCAGTGTGTTTTCCTGCTTGATGGCATCAGGCTCCACGCTGTCCATATCGATATCCAGTTCCGGGCTGGCCGCTTGTGCGGTTTCTTCCGGCGGTGTGAATTCAACACTGTCCGGCTTTTCTTCGCTGACCTCCTTATCTTCATCGAGCGACAGGTCGATATCAAAGTCCAGCCCCTCATCCACCTTGTCTTCTGCGGCGGCCTCGGGTTTACTGGTGCCTTCACTGTCAGACTCACTCATATCAAACTCAAGCTCGTCGTTGAGTGAATCCGTGTCTTCCGTGGCATCACCGGCATCGCCGCTTGCCACGCCACCCGGCTGGTAGATCGGGTTGTCGGGGCTGATCTCGCGCCCCATCTCGGCAACCTTCTGCCATAGCGGATCATCGCTGTTTTCGAGGCGCGCCAGGATCAACTCGGCGTGTCCGTCAAAGCCCGGCTGGTTCCTGGCGGCGAGGAACACTTCCAGCATCTTCAGGTTCAGGTCTTCGTTCTGCGGGTCCTTCTCCAGGGCATCGGCGATCAGATCCTCGGCCTGCTGGAAACGTCCGTAGGCAAGATAGACATCGGCCTCGGCCAGCGGATCGGCTTCACCGTCAGTGCGCATGGAACCCATGTCGCTCACGGCAAATTCCGACAGCAGGGAAGACTCGTTAGTGGATGATTCACTGCTGGCGGTCGAAACGATTTCGCTATCGGAAACCGCAGATTCATTGCCAGCCGCCTGCAGAATGCTTTCCTGGAATTCCGTCTCGACACTGCGCTTGCGACGCAGGCCGAAGAAGGCCAGCAAGGCCAGCACTACACCACCGGCGCCCAGCCACAAGGGGTTGTTCATCAGACGATCGACAAAGCCCGGCGTCGTTGCCGTTTCCGGTATGGCGGGCACGCTAACGTCCGGCTCGGCCTCCGGTGCAGCCTCTTCCGTTGCAGTATCGGCCACGGCAGTCGCGGTTTCGTCGGCAGGCGGTGCGGCTTCACCCTCCACACGCCCGGTCGCGGTATCTGCAGTCTCGGCAGAGACCGTTTCATCGACCGCCACGACTGTGTCCCCCGCATCAGTACTGCCGGCTTCTGCAACAGCCTCTTCTGCCGGAGCTTCTGTGGTCACTTCTGCTGAAGCATCAACCGGGGCTTCCGCTTCCGTTGTTGCTTCCTCGATCACAGCGGATTCTGCACCCGCCTGTGCCTGCAGCTGTGCCAGCGCTTCGTCCTTGAGCTGGATCAACCGCTGCATGTTCTGGATCTGTTGTTCCAGCACCGCAAGGCGACCGGACATGTCTTCGCTCTGACGGCGCTGCGCTTCCATCGCCTCGTTAGCCATGATCAGCTCACGTTTCAGCGTCTCGAGTTCAGCACCGGCTTCGGCGCTTCCCGTGGCACTGGCGGCTCCGGTTCCCTCGGGGGCAACCAGCTGCAGGCTGGGTTCGGCGGCAGTCGTGGCAACCTGACCTGTCCCGGACGCAGCTACCGGCGCTTCTGCCGCCTCACTGCGAACGACACTACCGCTTCGCGCGGCCAGCCATGCCTGGTACTGGGCGCGACTCTCTCGCCGTGCCTCGGCCTTGCTGATCGATGTCAACGCTTCCCGTGACGGTACGCGCAGCACATAACCTTCCTTGAGGTTATTGATATTGTTGCCAATGAAAGCCTGTGGATTGGCGCGCAACAGACCGATCATGGTCTGCTCGATACTGACACCTGCATCGGGACGCACCTGTCTGGCAACCTGCCAGAGTGTGTCATTACGCTTTGTCGGGCCGTACTCACCGGGGTTGAAAGGTTGCGGTGTACGACCTGTGTTGCGAACCCGTGCAGCGCTGACGGGCGCTGAACGAACCGGTGCAGACTGAACCGGAGTAACCCGGGCGGCCGGCGCCTGTACGACAGGGGCTGCGGCAGGCATGGTCAGGGGCGGATCGACCAGCACGGTGTATTCACGCAGCAAACGGCCCTTGCTCCAGGAAATCTCCATGAGGAAATCGAGGAACGGTTCACGAATGACCTCGCGGCTGGTAATCAGCACCACCGGCTTGCCGGCCTCGTTGCGGGTTACGTTGAATTTGAGTCTGGAAAGGAACAGTGGACGATCCACACCCGCCTGCTCGAAAGCCCGGGGAGAGCCCATGGAAACCTTGAGTTCCTGCATCTCCGCATCGGTGGCGGAAAGCAACGCCACTTCTGCATTAAGTGGCTGATTCAGCGAGGATTTAAGCTCAATCTCGCCGAGTCCCAGTGCAACCACGTCTGCTGTGGTCAATGCGCCCAGCATTGCCATTGCCAAGGCCGATTTCCTGAACATATAACGTCCCCTTTTTTTCCCTGATTCGCATCCACAAGCGAACCCGGCCGTTCTCCCGACCGGACCATGTGCATCCACTGGCAGCCCTGACCGCCGCTGAACAGACTAGCTCAGAGGTAGTTTTTTACCAGTATTTCAGCAATCTGAATACTGTTAAGGGCTGCCCCTTTGCGCACATTATCGGCGACCACCCATAAATCTAAACCTCTGGGATGCGAGATATCTTCACGAATGCGACCTACGTACACCGGATCGCTGTTTGCCCCCTCGGTCACGGCTGTCGGGTAGCCCCCGTCCTTGTGTTCATCCATGATTTCGATACCCGGTGAACGCGCCAGCAGTTCACGACACTGGTCAGCCGTCATCTTGTCGCGGGTCTCGATATGCACCGCCTCCGAATGCCCGAAAAATACCGGCACGCGCACGGCGGTGGGGTTCACCTGAATGCTCTCGTCGCCCATGATCTTGCGGGTTTCCCAGACCATTTTCATTTCTTCTTTGGTGTAGCCGTTGTCCTGGAACACGTCGATGTGCGGCAGCACGTTGAAGGCGATCTGTTTTGGGTAGACCTCAGCCTTGACGTCTTTTGTATTCAACAGGTTGGCTGTCTGTGTGGCCAGCTCCTGGATGGCGTCCTTGCCGGTGCCCGAGACCGCCTGGTAGGTACAGACATTGATGCGCTCGATACCCACCGCGTCGTGGATCGGCTTCAGCGCCACCAGCATCTGGATGGTGGAACAGTTGGGATTGGCGATAATGCCGTGGTCCTTGTAGTTGGCAATCTTTTCCGGGTTGACCTCCGGCACCACCAGCGGGATCTCGTCGTCGTAACGGAACTGCGAGGTATTGTCGATGACCACGCAGCCGGCTGCCGCGGCTTTCGGTGCATACTCTCTGGATATGGATGCACCGGCGGAGAACAGGCCGATCTGCGCTTTGGAAAAGTCAAAATCGGCAAGGTTCTGCACCGTCAGCATCTTGTTGCCGAACTGCACCTTGCTGCCGGCGGAACGTTCGCTGGCCAGCGGGTAGACCTCGCCGACCGGGAAATTACGCTCGGCAAGAATTTCCAGCATGACTTCACCGACTGCGCCGGTTGCGCCGACCACGGCGACATCGAATGTACGACTCATAATGACTCCTGTTCTCTCATGTCACTGACTCCGTCATTGCGGGCGTAGCGCGGCAATCTCTGTCAGTTTGGTGGCAGACCTGAAAGGATTGCCGCGCTACGCCCGCAATGACAGGAAATAAATTAATCCAGCGCCGCCACCACGGCATCGCCCATCTCGACAGTACCCACGGCCGCCTGCCCCTCGGCTGCAATGTCAGGGGTACGCAAACCCTGGTCCAGCACCTTGCCCACAGCCGCTTCGATACGATCAGCCGGTTCCGACTGGCCGAAGCTGTAGCGCAACATCATCGCCACCGACAGGATGGTTGCCAGCGGGTTCGCCACGCCCTGCCCTGCAATGTCGGGCGCGGAACCGTGAATCGGCTCATACATGCCCTTGCCGTCGGCATCCAGCGAAGCGGATGGCAGCATACCAATTGAACCGGTCAGCATGGCGGCGGCATCGGAAAGAATGTCACCGAACATGTTGGTGGTCACCATGACATCGAACTGTTTGGGCGCGCGCACCAGTTGCATGGCGGCATTATCGACGTACATGTGGGTCAGTTCGACATCCGGGTAGTCCTTCGCCAGGCCCAGCATGACCTGTCGCCACAACTCGGTGACTTCCAGTACGTTGGCCTTGTCGACCGAACACAGGCGCTTGCCGCGTTTTTGCGCAATCTCGAACGCGGAACGGCCGATGCGTTCAATCTCCGACTCACGGTATACCAGCGTGTTGAATCCTTCCTTCTCGCCATTATCGAGTGTGCGCACACCGCGCGGCTGGCCGAAGTAGATACCGCCGGTGAGTTCACGCACGATCATGATATCCAGCCCGGATACCACCTCTGGCTTCAGCGTCGAGGCGTCCGCCAGTTGCGGGTAAAGAATCGCCGGGCGCAGGTTGGAAAACAGTTTCAGTTCCGCACGCAGCCCCAGCAGCCCCTGTTCCGGCCGCAACGGACGATCCAGCGATTCATACTGCGGCCCGCCAACAGCGCCGAGCAGAATGGCATCCGCCTCGCGCGCCTGCGCCAGCGTGTCTTCCGGCAACGGGTGACCCTTGGCGTCGTAGGCCGAACCACCGACCAGGCCCTGTTCCAGCTCCACCGACAGGCCATCTGCCTTCAGCCGCTCCATGACTTTAACGGCTTCCGCCACAATCTCCGGGCCAATGCCGTCACCGGGGAGAATCAAAATCTTCTTCATAATCGTTTTTCCTGTTTGGGGTCAGAGTAAAAACTCCCCCCGCTTGACAATACTGGATATTGAATGTTTTTACTCTGACCCCGGATTTTCGAATAACCAGGGGGCCTCGGCGCGACGGCGTTGTTCGTAGGCGCGGATCTCATCGGCGTGCTGCAGGGTCAGGCCAATATCGTCCAGCCCGTTGAGCAGACAGTATTTGCGGAACTCGTCCACGTCGAAGCGGATCACCTCGCCATCCGGCGTGCCAAGGGTCTGCGCTTCAAGGTCTACCTTCAAGCGGTAACCTTCGTTGGCCTCGACCTCGGCAAACAAACGGTCCATCACCCCGGCATCCAGCACAATTGGCAGCACGCCATTCTTGAAACAATTGTTAAAAAAGATATCCGCAAAGCCCGGCGCAATCACTACCCTGAAGCCTGCATCTTCCAGCGCCCATACCGCGTGCTCGCGTGAAGAACCACAGCCGAAATTCTCACGCCCGAGCAGGATCTGCGCCCCCTGATAACGCGGCTGGTTCATGACAAAGTCCGGGTTCAGGCGCCGCTTTCCGTGGTCCTCGCCGGGCTCGCCCGGATCGAGGTAGCGCCAGTCATCGAACGCATTCGGTCCAAAGCCACTGCGCTTGACCGACTTGAGGTATTGCTTGGGGATGATGGCATCGGTATCGACATTGGGTCGATCGAGCGGCATCACCAGGCCGTTGAGTATTGTGAATTTTTCCATCGTCTGACTCCTGATCAAACCAGCTCCCGGGCATCGACAAAATGCCCGGCCACTGCCGCCGCTGCCGCCATCGCCGGGCTGACCAGGTGGGTGCGTCCACCGGCGCCCTGGCGCCCCTCGAAGTTACGGTTGGAGGTCGAGGCGCAGCGCTCACCCGGTTCCAGCCGGTCGGCATTCATGGCCAGGCACATGGAGCAGCCCGGTTCGCGCCATTCGAAACCGGCCTCGATAAAGATCTGATCCAGTCCTTCTGCCTCGGCCTGCTGCTTGACCAGCCCCGAACCCGGCACCACCATCGCCAGCACCACGTTATCCGCCACCTTGCGGCCTTTCGCGACCGCGGCCGCCTGGCGCAGATCCTCGATACGCGAGTTGGTGCAGGAACCGATAAACACCTTGTCGATCTTTATATCGGTGACTGGCATACCGGGTTCCAGCGCCATGTATTCGAGCGCCTTCTGCATACCGGTCTGTTTCACGCTGTCACTTTCCTGTGCCGGGTCCGGTACCACGCCGTCGATGGGTGTTACCATTTCCGGTGACGTTCCCCAGGTGACCTGTGGTTGAATATCCTTGGCATTTAATGTCACCACGCGATCGAACACCGCATCGTCATCGCTGTGCAGGTCGCGCCAGTTCTCGATCGCGCGCTCCAGCATCTCACCCTTCGGCGCAAACGGCCTGCCGGTGACATAATCGAGGGTTTTCTGGTCTACGGCCACCATGCCACAGCGTGCACCGGCCTCAATCGCCATGTTGCACACTGTCATGCGGCCCTCAATGGACAGGGACTCGATACCACTACCCGCAAACTCAACGGCATAACCCGTGCCGCCCGCCGTGCCTATCTCACCGATAATGGCCAGCACCAGGTCCTTGGCGGTAACGCCCTCGCCGAGCTCGCCTTCCACGCGCACCTGCATGTTTTTCGATTTTTTCTGGATCAAACACTGGGTAGCCAGCACGTGCTCGACTTCCGATGTGCCGATACCGAAGGCCATGGCACCAAACGCACCGTGAGTGGAGGTATGTGAATCGCCGCAAACTACCGTCATGCCGGGCAGGGTTGCGCCCTGCTCCGGGCCGATGACATGCACGATGCCCTGGCGCGGGTCGTTCATGTGAAACTCGGTAATACCGAAACTCTCACAGTTGCTGTCCAGCGTTTCCACCTGGATGCGTGCCACCGGATCGGTGATGCCAGCCACGCCCTGTTCGCGTTGTGTGGTCGGGACATTGTGGTCCGGCACCGCCAGCACGGCATCCGACCGCCACAGTTTGCGGCCGGCCAGCCGCAACCCCTCGAAGGCCTGCGGTGAGGTGACTTCGTGTACCAGGTGCCGGTCGATATAAATAAGACCGGTGCCGTTGTTATCCTCGCGTACCAGGTGCGCGTCCCACAATTTGTCGTAGAGTGTCTTGCCGCTCATCGTTCCCTCCTACTGTGCGGCTATCCTACGGCGGAAACACAAATAACTCCAATTCATATTTTTCATATTTTGGATTACTATATGGAATATGGATATTGCTTCACTCAAGGCCTTTCTCGCGGTCGCCGATACCGGCTCCTTCTCGCAGGCGGCGGAGCGCCTGTTCCTGACCCAGCCCGCCATCAGCAAGCGTATCGCCGCACTGGAAAACGAACTGGATGCGCGCCTGTTCGACCGTATCGGCCGTCGCGTGTCGCTGACAGAAGCCGGCCGCGCCCTGCAACCCAGGGCACGTATCATCCTGGTGGAAATCGAGGACAGCATTCGCGCCATATCGAACCTCAGTGGTGAGATACACGGGACACTCCGCTTCGCCACCAGCCACCACATCGGCCTGCACCGTTTACCGCCGGCGCTGAAAGCATTCGCGCGGCAACACCCGGACGTGCGCCTGGATATTCGCTTCATGGATTCCGAAGCCGCGTGTGTAGCTGTAGAACACGGGGAACTGGAACTGTCGATTGTTACCCTGCCACCCGAGCCTTCACCGAACCTGTCACTCGACCCGGTGTGGGAAGACCCGCTGGGGATCGTGGTATCGAACGAACATCCGCTCGCTGGCCAGCAGCGCACAGCATTGTCTTCGCTGTTGAAACACCCCGCCATTCTGCCGGCGACCGGCACCTACACACGCCAGATTGCCGAGCAGGCATTCACTCAGGCCGGCGCAACGCTCGACGTGGCCCTGTCGACCAACTACCTGGAAACCATCCGCATGCTGGTCTCGGTCGGCATGGGCTGGAGCCTGTTGCCCCTGACCATGCTGGACGGACAACTGAAACATATCCATGTACGTGAACTGCAGTTGCAGCGCACACTGGGCGTTGTTACCCACCGGGAACGCACATTGTCAAATGCGGCGCTGGCCCTGCAGGCATTACTACACAAGACATAAACCATATCAGCACAAAATGTGTGCCATTCAACTATTTGGGGTCAGAGTCAAAACCCGAAAACTCGTGACTGACAATATACCTCAAGATGCGAGGGATTGAGTTTTGACTCTGACCCCAAATTTTCAAATAACGTGGTAAACTGTGACAAATTCGACTGCTGGCAGAATCAGGGTGACGCTATGTCCGAAGTACAGTTCAATCCAAAACTCACCGACGAAATCAAGGTTTCCCCGGAAGCCGTCAAACAGCTGATCGCGCTTACCGAGAATGAAGACGCCGTAAACGGCGTGCGTATTTTTGTCTCCGGCGGCGGCTGCGGTGGCATGTCCTATGGCATGACCTTCGTCGAGCAACCGGGCGCTTACGACCGCGTGCTGGAAAAAGACGGCATGAACATCTATGTGGATGCCGTGGCACTGGGCTTCCTGGAAGGTGTGGAGATCGACTTCAAGACCCAGGGCGTGAACAAAAGCTTTGTGTTCAAGAACGTGTTCGCCAACACCGGTGGCGCTGGTACCTGTGGTGCCTGCGGCGCAGCCGGCGGCGGTTGCGGCTGAGCCAGCTGCTCCTGGTTGCCCAACCGGGCAGCTACCGTATTGCACCCTACCTGTTCGCCGCCCGGCGAATGGGTGTGGATACACTGATCGCCTCACGTGGCGAGCATTCCCTCATTACCGAGGTTTCCCGCGGCCTGCACATCGACCCGGATGATACTGAAACAGCGCTACAGGATATTCTCCGCCAGGCAGAACTGACCCCCTTCGACGGTATTCTCGGCAGCGACGACAGCACCGTCGAACTGGCCGCCATGGCCGCGCAGGCGCTGGATCTGCCGCATAATCCACCCGAAGCCGCGCGACTGTCACGACGCAAGGACCTGGCGCGCGCGCAGCTGGCGCTGGCCGATGTTCCTGTCCCCACGCACAGCCTTGTCGACCTGAATAAACCGATTGAGAGACAGGCGCAGGCCATGCCCTGGCCATGTGTCATCAAGCCACTCAACCTGTCCGCCAGCCGTGGCGTGATACGCGTAAATAACCTGGATGAATTGCTCTCGGCGTGCGAACGCGTCAAACCGATCCTTGCCGAACAGGCCGACCCTTTCCTGCAATCGAACCTGCTGGTAGAACGATACATCGACGGAATCGAAGTGGCCTATGAAGGCTTCCTGCACGAAGGCCGGCTCACTACCCTGACCCTGTTCGACAAACCCGATCCGTTGACCGGACCTTTTTTCGAAGAGACAATCTACGTGACACCTTCGCAACTCGACACCGAAACACAGACACGTATCGAACGCAATGTTGCCCGCGCCTGCGAGGCCTATGGCCTCATCACCGGGCCAGTACACGCCGAGTTGCGCGTCGATGAACATGATGCGTGGATACTGGAAGTCGCCTCGCGCACCATCGGCGGAGATTGCGCGCGTATCCTCGACCAGGGCAGTGATTTCAATCTTGAGGAACTGGTGATCTCACTGGCCATCGGACAACCGCTGGCCAACCGTCCCTCGCAAAAAGCCCGTGGCGTGATGATGCTGCCCATCCGCAAGGGTGGCGTACTGCGCCGGGTGGAAGGTATTGAAGCGGCGCGCAAGGTCAGACATATCGACCGGGTGGATATCATTATTCGTAACGGTAACGAGCTGGTACCGTTACCTGAAGGTAACCAGTACCCAGGCTACCTGTTCGCCAGTGCCAACAAGGTGGAAGACGTCATTAACGCCCTGCGGGAAGCCAGTGACAGGCTGAACTTTGTGGTTGCACCGATGTTGCATATCGAAGGCAAGCTTCCAGCACGCTGAAACCACTGGACTCCGGCATTCAGCAGAGTGCCGGAAAACGAACATCCAGGAGGCCGTTTCTGACTACTTCTTGCCGCCACCCGCCTGCTGGAAACCGGCCGGTAACTGGCCGTAATCGCCTTCATCGAAGAAGAAGCCCAGCATGTGTTTTTCGATCAGCTCGATAGCCTTTTCATCAGCGGTGCTCAGACCATTCTCGTTGATAATAGTGGTCAAACGCTCCAGCCATTTCTGCCAGCCTTCTTTCGAGACATTCTCGTAAATACGGATTCCCAGCTCGCCGGGATGCGGCGGTTTGTCCAGCCCTTCCGCCTCGGTCTTGAGCACCACACACTGCACCATTCTTGTCATGTCGAATTCCTGAACGGGTTGTTAATCGGTTAGATTCTGTTCGTATTTCTTCAGCAGCACACCATCGTCGCCACAACAACTCGCGGCACACTTCCTGACCTGGTGTATCTCGTCCTCGCTGGCGCCAAGGTAAAAGGACACCGGGCGATTCTCTGCTGCGCAGTCGCAACCCTTGTCATTATACACGTAAATATTCGTCAGGCCGGCGCGAACCGCCGCATCACGGGCCGCAAACAGGCTGGCCTCCGGTGTCGGTGGTACATCGCTGAGCTTGTAGGCCGGGAAAAAGCGCGTGATATGCCACGGGCTGTCCTTGCCAAGGTTGTCGCGAACCCAGCAGGCAATCCGGTAATGTTCCTCCGGGTCATCGTTCTTGCCGGGAATGATATTGGTCCGGGTTTCGACATGAATACCGAGTTCGTGCGCCCTTTTAATGGAATGCAGCACCTGTTCCACGCGCGCGGGTTTGCAGATTTCCCGGTAGAAGTCATCGCTGAGACTCTTGATATCGGAACACAATACGTCGATGTAAGGCGCCGCGAGTTCCAGTGCCTCGTCCGTCACAAAACTGTTGGAAACATACACCGTATACAAACCGGCCTCGTGTGCCAGCTTCGCGGTATCAATAACATATTCCAGCCACACCGCCGGTTCGGAATAGGTAAAGGCTATCCCCTGCACACCGGCCCGCAATGCCGTATCAACCAATGACTGTGGCGACACCCAGGCCTCGCGTGATTCGCCACGGGCAAGATCGTCCAGCGCCTTCACCCCCCAGGAAATATCCAGGTTGTGACAGCCGCCGCAACGGAAACTGCAACCGTAACTCCCCACTGACATGACCTGCGTACCAGGGCGGTAGTGCTTTACCGGCTTGTCTTCGATGGGGTCAATATCGATAGAGGAAAGTATGCCGTATGAGAGGTTGTACAGGGTACCGTCCCGGTTCACGTGCGCCTGGCAGAAACCACGCTGGCCGTGGCCGATCTTGCAACGCCACAGGCACAGGTTACAGCGGGTAGTCCCGTTGGAAAGTTTTTCCTGAAGCCGGGTTTCGACCAGCTGGTATTGTTGGGGGTTGGTCAAGGGTCACCTGCCTGGATGCATCGCCAAAAGAAGTTTCCAGTCATACTACACCAAACGTAGCAGAACATTTTATTACCGCGATGGATTTCCGGTATTCATCCGCCCTGTATGCTCCCGGCACAGACCTCAATCCATTAATGATTGTGTGTGAAGGCACTGGCATACATCCTATATGATCGATGCACTGAAGAAATCAGACAGCCTTCATCCACTCCATGAAAACACTCCAGCAGCTCCGCTTCGACAATCACTATGCCCGTCTGCCGGAGATCTGTTTTTCCGAACACCGGCCACAACCCCTGGATGAATCCCGGCTGATTCATTTTAATGCCGATGCCGCTGCACTGATCGATCTGGATCCCGAACAGGCAAAAACATCTGAATTCCTCGATTTCGTATCCGGCAGGAAACTGTTGCCCGACTGTCGCCCGCTAGCCATGTGTTACGCCGGTCACCAGTTTGGACAGTATGTTCCACGCCTCGGTGACGGACGTGCCATTCTGCTCGGCCAGGTGCGCAACGACAATGGAGAAAGCTGGGACCTGCAACTCAAGGGTGGCGGAACCACGCTGTATTCCCGTGGTGGTGACGGACGTGCCGTACTACGCTCCACCATTCGCGAATACCTGTGCAGCGAGGCCATGCACGGACTGGGCATACCCACCACCCGCGCCCTGTGCATCACCGGTAGCAGTGACGAGGTCTACCGCGAGCAAATCGAAACCGGTGCCATGCTGGTGCGCATGGCGCATGGCCATATCCGCTTTGGCAGCTTCGAATACCTGTATTATGAAGAACGTCACGATGAACTGCGCACACTGGCCGACTACACGCTGAAACACTATTTCCCGCAACTGATCGAGAGCGACAATCCGTACCTTGCTCTGCTCGAATCCGCCATTGCATCGACGGCGGATCTGATTGCCCACTGGCAGGCTGCAGGTTTTGCGCACGGCGTAATGAACAGCGATAACATGTCGATCCTCGGTCTTACACTGGACTACGGACCGTTTGGTTTCCTGGACACGTATGCCCCGGATTTTATCTGCAATCATTCCGACCACAACGGTCGCTACGCCTTTGACCAGCAGCCACACATCGGCCTGTTCAATCTCAGTTGCCTGGCACAGGCACTGTTACCGCTGATCGATGCAGAACCGGAAGCATCGGCTGAAAAAGCACGCCACGTACTCGACCGCTACCAGACACTGTATATTGATGCTTACGCAAAACTCATGCGCAAGAAACTGGGATTACAGGCCGTACGCCCCGAAGACAAGGCCCTCTGCGAGACGCTGCTCGACATCATGGCCAGCAGCCGCGCTGATTACACCCGGGTTTTCAGACAATTGTCGGAAGCAACTGGTATCGATGCAGTGCGTGACCTGTTCATTGACCGTGATGCAATCGGTAGCTGGCTGTCTCACTACCGTGCCCGCCTGGAACATGAGAGCAGCGTGCCTGAAGAACGCAGTCAGCGCATGAAACAGGTCAACCCGAAATATATCCTGCGCAACCACCTGGCCGAGACAGCTATCCGCAAGGCACGTGACGATGAAGATTACAGTGAGATCGAGCGGCTCATGACGCTGTTGAAAGATCCCTTTGATGATAACCCCGAATTCGAGTCCTATGCCGCTGAGCCACCTGACTGGGCACAGGGTATCTCGGTCAGCTGCTCTTCCTGATATCTCGTAACGGAAACGCCATGACAGAACTCAGACACGTCTTCGACGCAACGCGTGAAAACTTCCCGCAACTGGTACTGGAAAATTCACACAAGGGGCTGGTGATCGCCAACTACTGGAAACCCGGCGCCGGCCCCTGCATGCGTCTGTGGCAGACGCTGGAAAAACTCAGCCAGGACTACGCCGGACGCTTTCTGCTGGTCAACATCAACACCGAAGCGCAAAAGGTGCTGGCGCGTGACAATGCGATCAACAGTGTCCCTACCCTGAAGCTGTACCGTAACGGCGAGGTTGTGGAATCCGTGTATAGCGCTCAATCCGAAATTTCACTGCGCCAGGTCATCGATAAATACGTGCCGCCGGCCCAGGATACGGAAATTGCCGAAGCTATCCGCCTCTACCAGCAGGGCCAGGTCGATAATGCGTTACTTAAACTGGTGGAGGCCGGCATCCAGTCACCGGACAACCCGCGCATACACGCGACCGCCATCAAACTGCTGCTGCGGGAAAAACGTTACGCAGATATTGATGCCTACGTGAAAGTTCTGCCGGACAGCGTTCGCGCACAGGAAAATATCGGCACCCTGCACACACACGCGAGGATGCTTGCGCTGGCAGAACAGGCCGACCCGGCAGAAACGCTGGATGCGCGTATCAGGCAAGCAGCGCAGGACACCCACGCCATGTTGAGCCGCGCCGCCCTGGCGATGGTGGATGATGATTTCGCGACCGCCCTTGAACTGCTACTGCGCGCTTATCGCCAGCAGCCGGCCTGCAATGACGCCCTGCCCCGCAAGGCCATGCTGGTGATTTTCTCCTTGCTGGGAGAACAGCATGAACTGACCCGTCACTACCAGAAGGCCATGCTGGAAGACCTGCACTGAGTGTTTTTCTTCATGCCGCGTGCACTGCCATCTCTACACCTTCTGTGACAGCGATCGTTTCGCTGGCCTGCTCCACCTCGTCGTGGTTACCCTGCACAATCAACAGCAGGCGCCCGTTACTCACCATGGTTTCATAGCGCAGCGCACTGTCACCCGACACGCCCACCGTATAGAGACCCACACCAAGCTTGTGAAGCTGCCCGGTTATAACCTGCCTGTCCAGTCTGGACGCCAGCACAGCAACCATGGAACCCGCTACCGTAAACGGGCCATAATCCGGGACCCAGAAATAACCTGCGGAACCCAGAATGCCGTACACACGGTTCCAGAACCCGGCCTGTTCACCGTGAAACCTTGCTTCGCCCGCAGTCTCATAAAGCGCAAAGTGGCACTGGTCACTGTAACCACCCTTGCCGACAACAGAAACCCTGTGCAAGTCACAGCCGTTAACATGTAACGCAGCGAGCGAATCCTCAAGCTGCTGCTGCAGGTCATATATCGCGACACAAGTGCTGCATTCAGTCATCCACAGACCTCTCGGTACCCGTTCTCCCCAGCCAGTATCACCCATTCCGGAAAGCAGGTCTGTCACCTGACTGACAATCATGAATGATGCGGCTTTACCCTCACCTGTTTTTCTACAGCACCATGATGCGTCGTGGTGTCGTCCGCGTATTCCTGCAAGGCTTCCAGTTCGGTAACCACAGTCTGGAAATGGCGTTTGTGCAGAATACCCTGCTTGCGCCAGTGCTGCAGATGCCGGTTTATCACCTGCCGCACGGAACCCACCATGCGCGCCAGCGACTCGTCGTGCAGATCGTTGATCAGGTGCAGCGTGCGCTCTGCCTTGCCGGCCGGATTCCCGCCCGGTTTCACATGGCGGAGAATCAGCCGGGCAAGACGTGTCATGGTGTCGTGCAGGGCGAGGTCGGTGGCAAGGTCTTCGAGTTTGCGCATCTGCTCGCCAAGGTATGGCAGGAAATTCCGGTTAAATTCGGGATGCCTTTCCAGCCACGCACGGGCCTCGGGGAGTGGTACAGAAATCAGATTGACGTCGTCGAGTGCCACAGGCGTCATTTCGTGCGGCTGATCGTTCAGCAGGGTGATCATGTCGATACCGTCTCCCGGCCCCAGCAGGAACAGCGTGATGCTGCGACCGGTTTGCGGATTGATACGCGTCACCTCGACCCGGCCATCGATCAACAGGAACAGGCGTTGCTGGAAGATGGATGGATCCAGCTGAACGCCACGCCGCCAGCTGTCACGCCGGAACATACCGAGCATGTCGTCCATCAGTTCGTCCGACAGGCCCGCAAACAGCGGTGAACGGGCCAGCTGTGCCTTGCAGTGCGTGTAGTATGCCATGTCCCTTTTCATACAGGTCTGCTCCGGCGAGATTTGAATGACGGATTGTCGCACATGGGACGACAGGCAACAAAACCGGCCAGCCTGTCACATAAGTGACACACACAACCCGGCAACCAGTGTTAGGCTGTTTCTGCACCATTACTGCGATATCGAGACTGCACCAGGACCCGGTTGAAACAGCGCAACCCTGTCACCATGTTTATCGGGCATAGAGAACAAGCCGCTCACATCGGAGCCGTACATGGAATTCAAGGACTATTACAAAATCATGGGTGTAGCGCGCGATGCCACCCAGGATCAGATCAAGCGCGCCTACCGTAAACTGGCGCGCAAATACCACCCGGACGTCAGCAAGGAGCCGGATGCCGAGGCGCGCTTCAAGGAAGTCGGCGAAGCCTACGAAGTACTGAAAGACCCGGAGAAGCGTGCCGCTTACGACCAGCTCGGCGCCAACTGGAAAGCCGGTGCCGACTTCAACCCGCCACCGAACTGGGATGCCGGTTTTGAGTTTGGCGGCGGTGGCTTCACCGGCGGTGACGCCGGTGATTTCAGTGACTTTTTCGAATCCCTGTTTGGCCAGGGATTCGGTGCTGCGCGGGGTGGCGGCCATCGACGCGGTGGTTACCATGCACGCGGCGAGGACCACCATGCCAGGGTACTGATTGACCTCGAGGATGCTTTCCACGGTGCAACGCGTGCCATTACCCTGCGCCACCCCGAACTGGACAGCAGTGGTCACGTGGTAAACCGCGAACGTACCCTGAACGTCAAGATCCCGAAGGGGGTCAAGGAAGGCCAGCGCATCCGGCTGGCCGGTCAGGGGGCTCCCGGCATGGGTGAAGGACCTGCCGGCGACCTGTACCTGGAGATCAATTTCAAGCCTCACCCGTTGTACCGGGTCGAGGGCCGTGACCTGTACCTCGACCTTCCTGTTGCTCCCTGGGAAGCCGCGCTCGGCGCCACGGTGAAAACACCGACACCAGCGGGTCCGGTCGACCTGAAAATTCCCGCCGGGACGCGCAGCGGACAGAAGCTGCGCCTGAAAGGACGGGGCATTCCCGGCACGCCGCCGGGTGACATTTATGTCATTCCACAAATCGTCCTGCCACCGGCAAGCAACGAAGCGGCAAAAGACCTGTACCGCAAGATGGAAAAAGAACTGGCGTTCAACCCACGCAACAAACCGGGAGTGTAGACAGCCATGCCGACAAATATACTGAATGGCGTACTCATTGATGAACAGACCCGGATGTCGCTGGGTGAACTGTGCCGGGCCTGCTCGCGACATGCCGAGTGGGTGATCGAACTGGTCGAGGAAGGTGTTCTGGAGCCTGCCGGACCTTCCCCTGAACACTGGTACTTCAGCGCAACGGCATTACAACGGGCACTGGTGGCGGCACGACTGCAACGTGACCTTGGCATCAACCTGGCGGGAGTCGCGCTGGCGCTTGACCTGCTCGAAGAGATTGAAGCGCTGAGAGCACAACTACAGGGCTTCAGACGATGAATGCCGCAGCGAAGTATATTCGCTGGTTTGAAACGCTCGGCATCGACGACATACCCCTGGTAGGTGGTAAAAATGCTTCGCTGGGTGAAATGTACCGCGAGCTCACCCCGCAGGGTGTAAAAATACCCAATGGCTTTGCTATCACCGCCGAAGCCTACCGCAGCATGCTCGACCGCGCCGGGGCATGGGAGGCATTGCACGACGCCCTTGATGCCCTCGACCCTGAAAACGTTGACGACCTCGCCCTGCGCGGGGCAAGGGCGCGTGAAATTGTTTACGGGGCCGGGCTGCCCGACGACCTGCGCGAACAAGTCCTCGACGCCTTCCATACGCTGAAGTCGCAGTACAAAACTGACATCAGTGTTGCCGTGCGCAGTTCAGCCACGGCAGAAGACCTGCCCAATGCCAGTTTTGCCGGCCAGCAGGACACCTATCTCAACATCGAGACCGATGAACAGCTGGTCGAGGCCTGTCGCCGCTGCTTCGCCAGCCTGTTCACCGACCGTGCCATTCACTACCGGGTCGACCAGGGTTTTGACCATTTCAAAATATCATTGTCGATTGGTGTCATGAAAATGGTGCGCTCCGACCTCGCGTCCAGTGGCGTCATGTTCTCGCTGGATACGGAAACCGGTTTTCGTGACGTGGTATTCATTACCGGCGCCTACGGGCTCGGCGAGAATGTCGTGCAGGGCGCCGTTGATCCCGACGAATTCTACGTTCATAAACCGACCTATGCACAAGGTCACCGGACTGTACTGCGCCGCCTGCTGGGCTCCAAGAAAATCAAAATGATCTACGCTGCGGGGCGCACCCGCGAGGCGACCCGTAATGTGCCGACCCCACGCGAAGACCGGCAACGGTTCTGTATTTCCGACGAGGATGTGCTGACGCTGGCCGACTATGCCATCAAGATCGAACAACACTACAGCCGGCAGGCCGGTTACGACAAACCCATGGACATGGAATGGGCTAAAGACGGCATCGACGGTGAACTGTACCTGGTGCAGGCACGTCCGGAGACAGTCGCATCACAGGTCACGGGCAATATGCTCGAAGTGTTTCACCTGAAGGAAGAGGGTGAGGTGCTTACCGTTGGTAATGCGGTAGGTACACGCATTGCCAGCGGCAACGCGCGTCTGATCCGCGACCCCGGTCAGCTCAATACCTTCCATGCCGGTGAGGTGCTGGTCGCCGACACCACCACGCCGGACTGGGAACCGGTGATGAAAATCGCCGCAGCTATTGTCACCAACCGTGGCGGCCGTACCTGCCACGCGGCCATTGTGGCGCGTGAACTGGGCATTCCCGCTATCGTCGGCTGCGATGATGCAACGGCTGTCATCCCGGACGGCGAACCGGTCACCGTGGACTGCTCGCAGGGCGACCGGGGCCGTGTCTATGCCGGCAAGCTGGACTATGTCCGTGAAACCACTGACCTCGGCGAACTGTCGCGACCGAAAACAAAGATCATGCTCAACCTGGGCAACCCGGACCTGGCATTCAAGATGTCATTCCTGCCCAACGACGGTGTGGGTCTGGCGCGCATGGAATTCATTATCAACCAGTCCATCAAGGCGCACCCCATGGCCCTGCTGCACCCGGAACGGGTACGTGACCCGGCACAGCGGGAACAGATTGATACATTATGCCGTGGTTACGACAGCCCGACCGACTTCTTCATCAAACATCTGTCAGAAGGCGTCGGGACCATTGCCGCAGCCTTCTGGCCAAAGCCGGTTGTGGTACGCCTGTCGGATTTCAAATCCAATGAATACGCTTCGCTGATCGGCGGAAGCTTCTTTGAACCCCGGGAAGATAATCCCATGCTGGGCTTCCGCGGCGCAGCGCGTTACACACATCCTGACTACGCCGAGGGCTTTGCCCTGGAATGCGCCGCCATGAAACGTGTACGTGATGACATGGGACTGACCAACGTTATCCTGATGATTCCCTTCTGCCGGCGCGTGGAAGAAGGTGAACGGGTACTGAAAAGCATGGCGGACAACGGGCTCAGGCGTGGCGATAACGACCTGCAAATTTATGTCATGTGCGAAATCCCCAATAACGTTATCCAGATCGATGCCTTCGCCAGACTGTTCGACGGTTTCTCGATCGGCTCCAACGACCTGACCCAGCTTACCCTTGGCGTGGATCGAGACTCCGAACGGGTGGCATTCGACTTTGACGAGCGCGACCCGGGCGTGAAGGAAATGATTCGCCTCGCGGTGGAAGGTGCGCGACGCAATGGCAAGCATTCCGGCCTGTGCGGACAGGCACCGTCCGATTACCCGGAGATGGCGGCATTCCTGGTCGAAACAGGCATTGATTCCATCAGCCTGAACCCCGACACCGTTCTGGCAACGACCCGGCAGATACTTCAACTCGAATCGGAAAGGCGCTAGAAACCTCTCATGCAAACCGGCCACTACCTGCCACGCTCCATGCCCGATGCGTTGCGCGGACTGGTTACACTGGCACTGGATTTGCGCTGGAGCTGGCACCATGGCAGTGACGTGCTATGGCGCCAGCTGGACCCGGCCTTGTGGGACACCACGACCAACCCCTGGCTGGTACTCGAGACCGTGTCCGACCTGCGGCTCAGGACACTGGCCGAAGACCGTGACTTCCTCGACCTGCTGCAGAAACAACTGGATGCCCGCGAGGCGCATTTTACGGAAGAATCCTGGTTCACCCGTGAAATCGACGGTGACTTCGACGGCCACATTGCCTACTTCAGCATGGAGTTCGGCATCTGTGAATCACTGCCGATCTACTCCGGCGGCCTTGGCGTACTGGCCGGTGATTTCCTTAAAACCGCCTGCGACCTCAATGTTCCGGTGATCGGCATCGGGCTGCTATACCAGCGCGGCTACTTTCGCCAGGCGCTGAATGTCCACGGTGAACAGATCGAGTTCTACCCCTACAACGACCCGACCATGTTGCCTGTTACACCCTTGCGCGACGACAAGGGCGAATGGGTGCGTATCAGCATTGAACTGCCCGGACGCAGCCTGAACCTGCGTACCTGGCACGCACAGGTCGGCCGCCGTACCCTGCTGTTGCTCGACAGCAACGACCCCCTGAATGATCCCGGTGACCGCGGCATCACCAGTGAGTTGTATGGCGGCGGCCGGGAAATGCGCCTGCAACAGGAAATGGTGCTTGGTATCGGCGGCTGGCGCCTGCTGGAAACGCTGGGTATCGAGTGCCCGGTATGTCACCTCAACGAGGGGCATGCTGCATTCGCGATACTCGAACGCTGCTATTATTTCATGCACCGCCACAACACCGACTTCCGCCATGCGTTGCGCGCCACCCGGGCCGGCAACCTGTTCACCACCCACACACCGGTGGCCGCCGGCTTCGATGTTTTCGAACCTGAACTGGTACGCCTGTATCTCGGCGCCCTGGCGAAACAGATGGAAATCGATATCGACGAACTGCTCGCACTGGGTCGCAGTCAGGCTGACAATCCACACGAAAGATTCAATATGGCCTGGCTGGCCCTGCACGGTGCCGGCGCGGTCAATGGCGTCAGCCGCCTGCACGGCGAAGTCAGCCGGCGCATCTTCCTGCCCCTGTTCCCGCGCTGGCCCGTGGCTGAAGTTCCTGTCGGTTATGTTACCAACGGTGTACACGTCCCGAGCTGGGACTCTGTAGCAGCCGATACCCTGTGGACCGAAAGCTGCGGGAAGTCCCGCTGGCGGGGTACACTGGAAAACCTCGAGGACGACCTGCGCAAGGTGCCGGATGAAACACTCTGGCAATTCCGCGCGACCGGCCGGCAACGACTGGTGCAGTTCGTGCGCCGTCGACTGGCACGTCAGCAATGCAGCCGTGGCGCCACCAGCCCCGGCGTCAACCAGTGCAGTGAAGTACTGGAACCGGATGCCCTGACGCTGGGCTTTGCGCGGCGGTTTGCCGAGTACAAGCGCCCCAACCTGCTGTTGCAGGATCCCGAACGCCTGTTACGCCTGCTGAACAACCGCGACCGCCCTGTGCAGTTGATTCTTGCCGGCAAGGCTCACCCTCGTGACAATGATGGCAAGGCCATGCTGCGTCAATGGCATGAATTTGTGACGAAGTACAGGGTCTGGGACCGTGTGGTGTTTATCGAGGATTATGACCTCAATGTTGCCGCCGAACTGACCCAGGGTGTGGATGTATGGATCAACACGCCACGCCGACCCTGGGAGGCCAGCGGTACCAGTGGCATGAAAGTCCTGGTCAATGGCGGACTCAATCTGTCCGAACTGGATGGCTGGTGGGCAGAGGCCTGGACACCGGACGTTGGCTGGGCGATTGGTGACAGGCTGGAACATGCCCCGTCCCGGGATGTTGTAGAAGCCATGGAACTGTACCGTATCCTGGAAACCGAGGTTGTTCCCTGTTTTTACCAGCGCGACGAACAGGGCGTACCGCGTGAATGGGTCAACCATATACGTGAAAGTATGGCGCGGCTGACCACGCAATACTCCACCAACCGCATGCTGCGTGAATACACACAAAACTATTACCTGCCGCTCGCAGAAAACTATCGTCGGCGTCGCGACAAGCCGGAACAGGTATCCGCCATGGAGCAGTGGCACGATACATTGCTTCACCATGGCCCACGCATTCACTTTGGCAATATCGTCACCAACACCAGCGGGGACAACCATCACTTTGAAGTACAGGTGTACCTTGACGAGGTGCCGGCAGATGCCGTGCAGGTCGAACTCTACGCCGAGGGTATCGATGGCGACACGCCATTGCGCGAAACACTGCAATGCGGCCCGCCACTGGCCGGCGCGGTCAACGCCTTTACCTACACCGGCGACGTACCCGCAAGCCGGCCAATCAGCGATTACACGCCCCGCGTAATCCCGTATTTCCCGCAGGTCGCAATTCCACTCGAGGCCAACCCGGTTTTCTGGTACAGCTGAAAAATAACCCGACTGACAACCTCTCATCAGGCCCGCGCATGGCAAACCGACATTCCGGCAATGGTAACAGCAGGCTCACACTGGAAGAAGTCAAGACAAGCAGCACCAGTGAACTGCTGATTGTGATCGTCAAGGTCATTATCCCGGGACTGTTTTCTGTGATCGGGCTGGCAGCATTGTTCTCTACCGCATCTGCCATCGACTACCTGCCCCTGACCGGCCTGCTGCTGTCACTGGCCTCATGGCTGACGCTGGTGTTCTACCTGTGGGAAACCAGCCGGGAAAGCCTGTACTGGACAGGCATCATGTACATTGCCGTCGTTATCGTCGAACTGCTGTTCAGCCAACGCCGCTGTATCTGTCGTCCCTGCACGAACTGAAGTCAGGGTTTTACAACCAGTACGTCGCAGTGCGCCTGATTCAACACGCCATTACTGACTGAACCCAGCAGACGCTCAAAGCCATGTCGCCCGTGCGAACCAACCACAATTAAATCGATGTCTTTCTCGCGCGCCCAGGAAACGATGGACCACTTTGGTGTACCCCACTGCACTTCAAGCTCAACGTCCTTGTCCAGTTGGGTGCGCTCGGCAAACTTTCTCATGCTGTCCTCGGCCTGCACGATCTGCGTCTCATCACTCAGGGGCATGCCGGCAACGATCGGGTCGTAATCGTCATAATAAAAGACCATGGGTTCCACCACATGCAGCACGTGCAGTTTAGCCTGGTACTGTGCACACAACTCCCGCGCCCGCTGTGCTGCACGTTCGGACCAGGCGGAAAAGTCAGTCGCCAGCAAGACATGCCGGTAGGGTATTACCGGCCTGACCCCGCCCTTCTGTTCCGGTTTTTCTCTCAACCAGTCCCATGCCTTGTCTGCTTCGGACTTTCCGAAGAAGCGTATCTCGGTATGAGTGAAGAAATTTGCCAGTCCAGTGCCGAGGTGTTCCAGTGTATTATCACCGACTACAGCGATACGCTTGAAGTCCTTGTCGTGCTGAAGACCGAAACGCAGGTCATCCCATGCGGCACCGGGTTCCCAGCCCTGGAAATCATCGAGCTCGATAAAAAGTGATATCACACCATATTCACGTATCAGTGTCTCCAGCTCTGGTAAAAAAGTTTTGTAATCCTCGTCGGTCAGTTTCCCGCTGACCCTGAACGCCAGAACATTTTCTTCATTGACCGGTAGAATCTCGAACATGTGATCACCCCTGAGCGTATGTGTTAACCTGTTAAAAAGCCTAGGCCATCAGCGTTATCTCAGCTGTCACCTGGGTTGCAGGCTGGAAAGATAAATCACGCTAGTCTTGCGGCATCCCGTATCCGGTATTTTCAACCAGGATTCGAACATGACCCAGGACACTGACAACTACGCACAGCAAAATATCAGCGAAACGCTGAAGGCACTGGACGTGGACCCGCAACAGGGCCTCACTGAGGCCGAAGCGGAACAGCGCCTCAGGGACTATGGCCCCAACGAGGTCGAGGAGCGGGAAGAACCGCTCTGGCACAGAATCTTCCGGCGTTTCTGGGCGCCCATTCCGTGGATGATCGAAGCGGCGGCTATTTTGTCGGCAATGGCCGGAAAATGGGAAGACTTCAGCATCATCGTGGTAATGCTGCTGGTCAATGCCAGCCTTGACTTTTTCCAGGAGCATCGCGCCCTCAACGCGCTAAAGGCGTTGAAAGAAAGAATGGCTCGCCAGGTAAACGTACTGCGCAACGGCAGCATGAAAGTCATACCCGCGCGGGAGCTGGTACCCGGGGACGTGGTGCGACTGAGGATTGGAGATATCCTACCCGCCGATGTGCAGCTGCTCTCCGGCGACTACCTGCTTATCGACCAGTCCGCACTGACCGGCGAATCATTACCGGTCAGCCGCAAGCTCAATGAAGTCGCCTATGCCAACACCGTCGTCAAGCAGGGCGAAATGCTGGCGGTTGTTGTTAATACCGCTATGCGCACACGTTTCTCCCGTGTCGTTTCACTGGTCGCCAGGGCGCAACTGGAAGAACGCAGTCACTTCCAGAAAATGGTGATACAGATCGGCAACTTTCTTATCCTGATCACTGTTGCGCTGGTGCTGTTGATCATCCTGGTATCGCTGTTCCGCGGTGATGAACTGATCGAGATTATCCGCTTCGCGCTGGTACTGACCGTTGCCGCCATCCCCGTCGCACTGCCGGCAGTACTGTCCGTCACCATGGCGGTTGGCGCCATGAATCTTGCCCGCCGCCAGGCGATCGTGTCAAAGCTCACGGCCATCGAGGAACTGGCCGGCGTCGATGTGTTCTGTAGCGACAAGACCGGTACGCTGACCGAAAACCGCATGCAAGTCGCCAAACCGGTGGTGCTCGACGGGCACGATATTCCGGAACTGTTCCTGGTGGCAGCGCTTGCTTCACGCCTGGAGAACAACGATCCGATTGAATTACCGATTTTCCACTACATCGATGAAAAATTGCCGGATATGGATCTGACGGTCTACCGCCAGACACACTTCAGTTCCTTTGACCCAATACGCAAACGTACCGAAGCAGAGATCGAAACAGATGAAGAAACATTTACTGCGGTAAAAGGTGCCGCACAGGTACTGTCGGAAATGGCACAACTGCCGGACGAGGAAGCCGCCATCGTCAATAAACTTGTCGACCAACTGGCCACAAAGGGTTACCGCACACTGGCAGTGGGCCGGAAAACCGGCGACCGGCCCTTGCAGCTGATTGGCCTCATTCCTCTCTACGATCCACCGCGTCCGGAATCCGCACAGGTTATTGCCGATATGCGGGACTACGGCGTCCGCGTCAAAATGGTCACCGGGGATCACGTCGCCATTGCCCGTGAAGTCGGCCGGCTGCTCGGGCTTGAAGGTGAAACCATCCGTTCAAAACAGCTGACTGGCAGCGGCAGCCAGGAGTTGCTGGCGCTGACGTCCGCCCTGTCTGCGGCCATCTACTCGCGCCTCAAGGACGATGTATCACAATCAGAAGCCCGGCGCTTTGCCAGCGAGGTCATGGAGACACTGGCAGAACTCTATGACACACGTCTGCTGGAACGCGAATTCATCCACACCCACGAATCAGCCATCATTGATATGATCGAGGACGTGGATCTGTTTGCCGAAGTGGTGCCGGAAGACAAGTACCGGATTGTCGACACGCTGCAAAAAGGCGGCCACCTGGTCGCCATGACCGGTGACGGCGTCAACGACGCACCTGCACTGAAAAAAGCCGACTGTGGTTTTGCCGTGGCCAATGCCACTGACGCGGCACGCGCGGCAGCTGACATCATCCTGACCGCACCCGGGCTGTCCGTCATCAACGAAGCCATCAGGCAGGCACGCATTACCTTCGAGCGGATGAAAAGCTACGCCACCTTCCGTATCGCGGAAACCATCCGCATCATCCTGTTCATAACACTATCAATTGTGGTATTCAACTTCTACCCCATTACGGCATTGATGATTATTCTTCTGGCGCTGCTCAACGACATCCCCATCCTTGCCATTGCCTACGACCACACACGTGTGGACAGGAAACCGGTACGCTGGAATATGCCAGAGTTACTGACGGTATCCAGCGTGCTCGGGGTTACAGGTGTTATATCGTCCTTCCTGCTGTTCTACATCCTGCAGGAAAAGGGACTGCCCGAAGAACTGATTCAAACACTGCTGTTTCTGAAACTGATTATCGCCGGACACAGCACCCTGTATATCACCCGTATAGATAACTGGTTCTGGAAACGTCCCTACCCGTCCGCCCTGCTGTTTGGCGCCACCTTCGGCACCGAAATCCTGGGAACGCTGATAGCTGTATACGGTATCTTCGTCACGCCAATCGGCTGGGAGTATGCGCTGGGCATCTGGGCCTATGCCCTGGTCTGGTTTGTTATCAACGATGTAGTAAAGATCACGGCCTACCGCATGCTGCGCAACCGTTGATTACAGGGTGAAGACCTGGTGCAGAGCAGGCATCTCTACCCTGGTGCCGGTTAGTTTCCGTGAAAATGCCTGCATGGCGGCTTCTTCACCGTGTACCAGGAAAGTCGTATCAGGCTTTCCGGTACGCTGTTGCCACGCCAGCAGTTCAGCCTGGTCGGCGTGCGCGGAAAACCCGCCGATCGTGTGAATACTGGCGTTGACCGGAATCTCTTCGCCAAAGATTCGCACGCTCCCGGCACCATCGATTATACGGCGTGCCAGTGTGCCCTCTGCCGCATAACCGACAAACACAATACTGTTCTGCCTGCGCCACAAATTATGCTTGAGGTGGTGGCGTATGCGCCCCCCGGTGCACATACCCGAGCCTGCCATGATCACTGCACCGCCATCGATCTGGTTAATGGACATGGATTCGGCTGTCTCACGGGTAAAGTGCAATCCGGGCAAATCAAAGGGGTCCTCGCCCGCATCAAAAATCCTGCGTGTTTCTGCATTGAAACACTCCGGGTGCCGTCGAAAAATCTGTGTGGCGGAAATCGCCATGGGTGAATCGAGAAACACATTGGCGAAGTGCTCGATATGCCCGTTGTTCACCCCTTCCCGCAGGTAGTACAACACTTCCTGGGCACGTTCCAGCGCAAACGTTGGAATGATGATATTCCCGCCTCGCCTGACGGTTTCATTGATTACGCCATACAACTCATCGATGGATGGCTGTAACTGCTTGTGGCAACGGTCGCCATACGTTGTTTCCATTACCAGGGTATCAACCGGTTGCGGACTGACCGGACCCCGTAAAATCGCCCTGCCGCTGTAACCAAGATCACCTGAAAACAGCAATCGATGCTTGCGGCCTTTTTCTTCAAGGTCCAGCACAATACTGGCAGAGCCGAGAATATGCCCGGCATCGATATAGGTTGCACCAATCCCGCCATCGAGTTTCAGGGTTTCGTTATATGTTGCGTGCCGACCGAAATACTCAAGACTGTTGAGCGCATCCAGCATGGTGTAGAGCGGCTCGATATTCTTACCATGATTACCAGCGTGTCGACGCGCCTTGCGTAACTGGTAACGCGCCTCCTCCTCCTGAAGACCTGCAGCGTCCAGCATAACCAGGCGCGCCAGCTCTGCCGATGCGGAGGTGGTAATGATCTCGCCCCTGAACCCCTGCCTGACCAGCAGCGGAATACGCCCGCAGTGGTCGAGGTGGGCGTGGGTCAAAAGCAGATAATCAATATCGCCCGGGTCAAAACCGAACGGCGCAGAATTCTCTTCGACCAGCTCGTGTCCACCCTGGTACATACCGCAATCGATCAGGATACGCTTTCCTGCACATTCAAGCAGGTGGCATGACCCTGTTACACCCTGTGCGGCGCCATGAAAGGAGATTTTCATGACCACCTCTTCAATGCGCGATCGGCATGGTAACCACTGGATCAGCACCGGCCCAGCTGAGTCGCATGGCGCACTGCTCCACCTGTTCCGGCGTGCAGTGCAGGATAACGGCATAACGCCCCTGCTGGATGGCATCGTGAATCATTTCGATATCGGCATCCGGTATACCCATCCGGTGCAGGGCACTGGCCAGCTGGGTCAGTGCTGCTGCACCGGCCATCGCGCCACCCCCCAGCGCCGCGCCTGCAATCGCACCACCCAGCGCCTCGACAACCGGCCCTGCTGCAAGCAATGGCCCGATACCCGGCAACATGAACAGACCTGTAGCGCCGGCAAGCAGTCCCCACAGCGCACCCCATGCCGCACCATGTTCACCCCAGACTTTCACGCGTTCTTTGGTGTTGGTAAAGGCAAGGCCCAGCATATCGTCACCCTCGCCACCGGAACGGTGTAACAGGGACAACTGGTCCATGGGGAAATCATCCTCGATGAGTTTCTCCACCACCCGCATCGCCGAGGTCTCGTTATCGAATATGCCGCACGCCAGCTCCAGGTACGGCGGTTTAGCTTCTGCCACTGGTTTTTTGCTCGTATCACTCATAGGCTTGTTCCCCGGTTCTACACAACGCTCAGCCTGCCGCGAAGCATGCGCGACGGGATACCGAATGGTCATTGACCCCGCTCAAAACACCTGCGACGATCCGGAACAGGCGTCAAATCTACCACCATTTGTCCCATGGTGTTGTCACCCAGGTTGCAGCCCGGACAGGCCTGAACCGGCACAATAGCCCGTAAATCACAGGAGCAGGGAAAATGTTAATCGGGTTTCTGGTGATCTGGCTGGTAACCGCAGCAGGGCTTTCGCTGGTCACACTCATGGTTGGCGGTGTGCGGGCCAGATCTGCCGGCAGCCTGCTGCTGGCGGCACTGGTACTGGGCGCGATCAATGCGGTGATCCGGCCGATCCTCTGGTTCCTCACCTTACCGCTTACAGTAGTTACCTTTGGACTGTTTGCACTGCTGATTAACGCGGTAATGCTAAAACTGACTGCTGCCATCGTGCCAGGCTTCGAGGTCGAGCGTTTTGGTGACGCGGTACTCGCCGCTATCATCATGGCGCTGCTGGCCATCGTCGGGTTTATCCTTGTCCAGTGGCTCATGTTTGATACGGTGTTCTGGATACAGATGAGCACCAACCACCCGATGTACAGAATCTAGCCCGCCATGACGGGCAGCCACGACAGCCTGCTGGTTATCAACAGTGGTTCCTCCAGCCTGAAATTCGCCCTGTTTGACTGCGCGGATCGCAGCACACCGCAACTCCGCTATCGTGGCCAGCTGAGCGGAATCGGAGAGAACGGTTGCTTCCGGGTCTCGCAAGGCAAGCACACCCGTAAAACGACCATCGTCCTCGAAAACCATGAACATGCACTGTCCATCCTGATGACATGGCTATCGGAGCAGGCCGGGGATACCACACTGACCGCAGTCGGCCATCGCATTGTGCATGGCGGAAGGCGCTTCGATGCACCGGTTCCTGTCACCGATGACGTGCTCGACTATCTGCAGGCATTAATACCGCTTGCACCCAACCACCTGCCAGCCAACCTGGCGGGCATTACGGCATTACAGAAACTGCAACCGGGCATACCCCAGGTTGCCTGCTTCGACACAGCATTTCACAGCACACGTACTGATGTCGAACAACACTTCGCCCTCCCGCAGAAAGAAGAACTTAATGATATAAGGCGCTATGGGTTTCATGGTCTGTCTTATGAATATATCGCCAGCGTGCTGCCCGAATACCTGGGAGAAAAAGCCGATGGCAGAATTATTGTGGCTCACATCGGGCATGGTGTCAGTCTGTGCGCCATGCATCAACGTCACAGTATTGCAACGACAATGACCTTTACACCACTGGATGGCGTTCCAATGGGCACTCGCTGCGGCAGCATTGATCCCGCTGTCGTACTTTACCTGTTGGAACAGGGTATGACCGCGCAGGCTGTTTCCGATCTGCTCTACTTTGAATCCGGGCTGCTGGGGGTATCAGGTATCAGTGATGATATGCGTACCCTGCTTGACTCGACAGAAAAACCGGCCCGATTTGCTATCGACCTGTTTGTTCACCACACCGTGCGCGCCATTGGCTCCCTGGCCGCAGCACTGGGTGGCATCGATGCACTGGTATTCACTGCCGGTATCGGTGAACACAGCCCGCAGATACGTTCCGCCATCATCGCAGGATGTGACTGGCTGGGACTGCAACTCGACGCATCGGCCAACACCCGGACCGCACCCTGCATCAGCACGTCAGGGAGTCGTGTTGAAGCATGGGTTATACCCACCAACGAGGAGCTGGTAATTGCCAGGCACACACTTGCCGTGCTGCCCTCCCAGTGACAGCCGGCTATTACGGGAAAGCAGGGATCGTCGGCTCGGTCCCCTCAAAGTCAGCATCAGGATGGTGTTTCTTGACCAGGCTTTCAATTTCGCTGACTCGATCCTTCGGCACATCAACCATCATCAAAAGTTCACCTTTTTCAATGGCTGACTGAAATTCCTTTACACGGGTGTTATCGACATCCATACCGATCATACCGCCAAGCCAGGCCCCCATGCCTGCACCCAGCAGACTCATTGCCAGCAGCGCACCACCGGCAACAACAACGCCAGGCATGGCAATCGCAGCGAGACCGGCCAGTATGCCGGTTGCCCCGCCCAGTGCAACTCCACGCTCAACGGCGGGGATAAAATCACTTTTTTGCAGCAATGTCGCTTCTGGCAAATCACCCAGTGCCACACCTTCCGGCGCAATGATGTGGATATGGCGCTCCTCGACACGTGCCAGCAGCAATTCATCGACCACCTTGTGTGCAACTTCCACATTGGGAAGAAGAAAATATAAGCGTCTCATCACATGCACTCCTTTTCCGGGTTTTTTATTAAGCAGCTCATATACTATGAGATATACAGTAGGCCACCAGGGGCGGCATGGCTGTCACCCAGGTTGCAGCAAGGTGTAGCGGGCGCGCGCAGAATTCCCGGCACGCTGCGCATGAAGGCGGCCTGCCACCGGCACACAGGGACATACCATGATCAAAGCAAATTTTACGGTTACCGATACGCCTCTCGACAACCATGAACTCGGCCTGATCGATGCCTGGTGGCGCGCCGCCAATTACCTCTCCATCGGGCAAATCTACCTGCTGGACAACCCGCTGCTCAAACAGCCGCTGTCACTTGAACACATCAAACCGCGCCTGCTGGGACACTGGGGCACCACGCCCGGCCTGAACATGATCTACGCCCACCTCAACCGGGTGATATGCGCACACGACCTGAACATGATCTACGTCACCGGTCCCGGACATGGCGCACCGGGACTGGTCGCCAACACCTATCTTGAGGGAAGCTACAGCGAACTCTACCCCAATATCACCCGCGATGAAGCCGGCATGAAACGACTGTTCAAACAGTTCTCGTTTCCCGGTGGCATACCCAGCCACACCGCACCGGAGACGCCCGGATCGATTCATGAAGGCGGTGAACTGGGATATTCCCTGAGTCATGCCTACGGCGCGGCCTTTGATAACCCTGACCTGATCGTCACCTGCGTGGTCGGCGATGGCGAGGCGGAAACCGGCCCGGCCGCCACCGCCTGGCATTCCAACAAGTTTCTGGATCCGCAGCGCGACGGGGCTGTACTGCCAATCCTGCACCTCAACGGCTACAAGATTGCCAACCCGACTCTACTGGCGCGTATCAGCAGCGAGGAGTTGGTGGACCTGTTTCGCGGATACGGCTATACACCGTACCTGATTGAAGGAGCGGACCCACAGGCCGTACACCAGGCCATGTCTGCTACGCTCGACAAGGTTATCAACGACATCCATACCCTTCAGGAACACGCGCGCAACAACAATGTCTCTACCCGACCGCGCTGGCCGATGATTATCCTGCGCACGCCCAAGGGCTGGACCTGTCCGAAACAGATCGACGGACTGAAACTGGAAGACTACTGGCGTTCCCACCAGGTGCCTTTCGCACAACTGGCGGAAAAACCGGAACATATTCGTGTGCTGGAACAATGGATGAAAAGCTACCGCCCTGAAACCCTGTTTGATGACAACGGCCGGCTGATGCCGGAACTGGCAGCCTTGTCACCGAAAGGTAATCGACGCATGGGCAGCAACCCCCACACCAACGGCGGCCTGCTGCTACGGAACCTGAAACTGCCGGACTATCGCGAGTACGCGGTAGATGTCCCTGCACCCGGCGCTTCTGTTGGCGAAGCGACCCGCCGAATGGGCGTCTTTCTTCGCGATGTCATGACCCTGAACGCCGGGCAGAACAACTTTCGCGTAATGGGCCCGGACGAAACCGTTTCCAACCGTCTCGGCGCCCTGCTGGAGGTCACTAACCGGGCCTGGGAAGCCGAGACCCATGACTATGACGACCACCTCTCGCCAGACGGCCGGGTGATGGAAATTCTTTCCGAACACACCTGTCAGGGCTGGCTGGAAGGCTATCTTCTGACCGGCAGACATGGCCTGTTTTCCTGTTATGAAGCCTTTATCCACATTGTCGACTCGATGTTCAACCAGCACGCCAAGTGGCTCAAAGTCAGCAAGGAGATCCCGTGGCGGCAACCGATTGCATCACTGAATATCCTGCTGACTTCACACGTCTGGCGACAGGATCACAACGGCTTTTCACACCAGGATCCCGGCTTTATCGATCATGTCGTGAACAAGAAGGCAGATATTGTGCGTGTCTACCTGCCACCGGATGCCAATACCACCCTGTGTATCACCCATCGCTGCCTGAACAGCCGCAACCTGGTCAACGTCATCATTGCCGGCAAGCAACCGGAACCGCAGTGGCTGGACATGGATGCGGCGATCCGGCACTGCCACGCCGGCATCGGTATCTGGGAATGGGCAAGCAATGATGCGGACAGTAATCCTGACGTTATCATGGCCTGTGCCGGTGACGTTCCCACCATAGAAACGCTTGCGGCGGTGAAACTGCTTCGTGAGCATCTCCCGGCACTGAAGGTTCGTGTGGTTAATGTTGTCGACCTGATGACCCTGCAGCCCAGGGAAGAACATCCGAACGGCCTCAGTGACCCCGACTTCGATGCCCTGTTTACCACCAATAAACCGATTGTATTTGCTTTTCACGGTTATCCCTGGCTGATCCACCGCCTGACCTACCGCCGGACCAACCACGACAACCTGCACGTGCGCGGTTACAAGGAAGAAGGCACAACGACTACACCGTTCGACATGACTGTCATGAATGAGCTTGACCGTTTCAACCTTGTCAGGGATGTCGTCGACCGGGTAGAGGGACTCGGTTCAAAAGGGGTATACCTGAAACAACTCATGCGTGACAGGCTGATCGAACACAAGCAGTACATCACCGAACACGGCCAGGACATGCCGGAAATCCGCAACTGGAGCTGGTAGCAGGATATACAGGCTGAATATCAGCGTAGTAAACAGGAGGTATAACATGGAACACCAGACTGAACTTGAAAATACCATCAAGGACATGGTGCAAAAAGGTCGCGGTATTCTTGCCGCTGACGAAAGCTCACCGACCATTGCCAAACGCTTCAAGGCCATTGATGTTGAATCAACCGAAGAGACACGGCGCGCCTGGCGCAGCCTGCTGGTGACAACCAAGGGGCTGGGTGAATACATCAGCGGTATCATCCTGTTTGAGGAGACACTGGGCCAGAACACCGCAGCCGGGAAAACCATACCGGAAGCTGCCTGGGCACAGAAGATTGTACCTGGCATCAAGGTAGACAAGGGCAAGGTGCCACTGGCGCTGTCGCCCGGCGATCTCATCACCCAGGGGCTTGATGGCCTCGCCGACCGGCTGAGAACCTACAAAACACAGGGTGCACGCTTTGCCAAGTGGCGCGAGGTCTACGCCATCGACAAACATGTACCCACACAGCACGGCATTGAAGCCAACGCGGAAATGCTCGCCCGTTATGCGGCTGTGTGCCAGGCCGAAGGAGTGGTACCAATTGTCGAACCGGAAGTATTAATGGATGGTGATCATGACATCGATCGTCATGCTCAGGTCACGCAAGCCGTACAGCATGCCGTGTTCCATGCCCTGCACCGCCATCATGTGGCGCTTGAGTTGATGATCCTGAAGCCCAACATGGTACTGCCCGGCAAGGATTGCCGCCGCGCCGAACCGGACGAGGTGGCAGCTGCCACGCTCAGGGTTCTGCGGCGTACTGTCCCGGCTGCCGTGCCCAGTATCAACTTCCTGTCCGGTGGGCAGGGGCCGCAAGAAGCCACAGCCAACCTGAATGCACTGAATCAGCAGGGAGCCGGTTCGCCCTGGCTGCTGAGTATCTCCTATGGCCGCGCCCTGCAGCAGACAGCACTACAGGCCTGGGAAGGAAAAGTAGAGAACATGCCGACGGCGCAACAGGCCCTGCTCGAACGTGCACGCATGAACCACCTGGCCATGCTTGGTGAGTATCGACCCGAGCTGGAGCCTGCGGCCTGAAAAGTTCACATTCTGCACACTTAACCGAGCAACACACTCTTGACCAGAATGTAGCTGGCCACCAGCAACAGAAAACCACCAAAGCCACGTTTAAGCAGGCTGGCTGGCAAACGGTGCCCCAACTGACTGCCAGCTACGCTGCCGACAACTGCTATCGCTGTAAATACTGCCATCATTGGGTAATCAATCGAGACTGCACCAGCATAACCGGCAAAACCGGCAAAAGATTTAAGCGCAACGATACTTAACGAAGTGCCAACGGCTTTCTTCATGGAAAGGCCGGACAATAACACCAGCGCAGGAACAATCAGGAACCCGCCGCCCACGCCCACGATACCCGTCAGCAGACCTACGCCAATACCATGCATGGCAATATGCCCGTACTGAAGGTCATCACAATTACCATCGGGACAATCAGTTACTGCGGCTGCACCCACGGATTTATGTTCGGGTCGGGGTATCAGCATTTTCCAGGCTGCCGCATACATCACCAGTGCAAAGACACCGAGTTGAATAACAACTGGCGTGATTACCCCTGCGAGTGCACCGAAGTAGGTTCCCACCACACCAAACAATCCAAAAATGGCAGTGATCCTGAGATCCACATTACCATGCCGCCAGTGCTGTATGGCCGTAATAGTGGCAGTAACCGCAACGATACCCAGGCTCATGGCAATCGCTGACTTGGGTTCTACATCCAGCAGATAAAGCAAGGCAGGCATGGTGATGATAGAGCCACCACTGCCGAAGACACCCAGTAAAAAACCTGTGACCAGACCGGCGATAATGATTGAAACAGACATAAGCCTCTCCGTAACCGTGGAATAACGTCAGTGGCAATCAAACCCATACCACTATTCAAGTACTCACTTGAATACTAGAATACCACTAAATTCCCGCTGGTCAAGGAAACAACCCTGCCCTCATTAAATAAATCCCAAGTCATTGATTTATTGTATCTGTTAGATTAATACGGCTCCTTAGGCCGATCCCCCCTTCTTCCTCAATTCGACAGCCAGGAAGCCACCGCATGCCAGTGAGGACGGCATCCTGCGCTCACTCCACTGCGCTATCCGGCTTCCCCCGGGAAGAAAAACAGCACTGCGCAACCGGGTTTCTACGGGTGCAGGTGTGAGTGCAGGCACCCATGTTTTCAGCACCTCATTCGACGTGTCCCAGCGGGCGCCGGCATAACCACCTCGCCCTCTTTTTCTCCAGTAGAGCAAGCTGTGACGGTTAAGCAAGCCGAGCACCAGCACGTGGCGGGTGACACGCCACATTTCCTGCAAGGCCTGTAACGGATCTTCAACAAAGCAGAGACTGGTCACGGCAGCGGTGTAATCGAGAGCGCTATCCGCAAAAGGCAGCGACTGAACACACCCATGTACATAGTGGATTGCCTCACCCTGCACCCTGGCAAACTGCAATGCGGCAAAGTCCGGGTCAATTCCGGTCACCGATAAAGGGAGCCGTGCAAAACGGCGACTGAAGTAGCCGGTACCACAACCGATGTCCAGCAGCGAGGCACCCGGTTCGGGGTTTAACAGTTCTTTCAGCAAGCCAAATTCACGATCAGCAATCCATTGCCCACGAGGCGTGTGGTACCAGGCCTCATAGGCTGCCGGGTCAGCGATACCTGTCATGGCGGTGGTCCCTGTTCAGGGTATCAGGCGGTTGATCCACTTCACCAGCCGTCGGGTAGCCGGGCTGAACAGTTTCTTCCCGTAGAAGGTATTGACGGTACGCCGGTGGACCTGCGCCAGTGTCGGGTAGGCGTGAATTGTGGCCGAGATATCGCCTATGCCTGCACCGGTCTTCATGGCCAGTGCAATTTCATGAATCAGTTCACCGGCGTGAGGACCGAGTATGGACGCACCAAGAATCTTTCCCTTGTGTGCCACCAGCTTGGCAAGACCGGACGTTT
>NZ_JBTTIO010000027.1:0-26995 GCF_058323355.1 Thiogranum sp. | reverse complement strand
AAACCTGTCGAAATCGCTGACCTTGTCAAGATTGGCAATAACGTCGACAGCGAGCAGTTTGCCGAGTGCATACTGGCTATCGGTGCTGCGTTGCGCAGCGAAACCACCCAGCTCTAGAAAAATCATCTGGTTTAATGAATGACACTAAGTTAAGTCGAAATCACCACCGTCATCCCGGCGCAGGCCGGGATCCAGGCGGTTTGATCAGGCTTTCTGGATTCCCGCCTGCGAGGGAATGACGGGATTTAAGGCTTAACTTAGTGCCATTCATCTGATTTAATCGGCATTGTCTGGATTACGGGCGGGTATCAAGATCCAGCTCGCGAATCTTCCTTGTCAGCGTGTTGCGCCCCCAGCCCAGCAAGCGTGCAGCATCCTGCCTGCGGCCTCCGGTCTGTGCCAGCGCCGCTTCGATCATCACACGCTCAAAAGCCGGCAAGGCTTCGTCGAGTAATGCTTCCTGCCCGTCAGCCAGTTTACGGCTGGCCCAGGCACGCAGTGCAGATTCCCAGCCCTGCACAGCGGTCGATTCAATGCCCGGTGACTGGCGAAGTTCAACAGGCAGGTCATCGACACGGATTTCCTGGCCCGGTGCCATGACTGTCAGCCAGCGACACAGGTTCTCGATCTGTCTCACATTGCCAGGCCAGTCCAGTTGTTTGAGATAAGCCTCCGCGGGCGGCAGCAACTGCTTTGCATCCACACGCAATTCTGTTGCAGCAGCTTGCAGGAAATGATGCATCAGCAAGGGTATATCTGCCCGCCGTTCGCGGACAGCCGGCAGATGGATGCGAATCACGTTCAGGCGATGAAACAGATCTTCGCGGAAACTTCCCTCACGTACCCGTTGTTCCAGATCCTGGTGTGTGGCGGCAATGATTCGAACGTCGACTCGCACCGGCGTATGGCCTCCCACCCGGTAGAACTCTCCATCAGACAGAACACGTAGAAGTCGCGTCTGCATTTCTGCCGGCATGTCGCCAATCTCGTCCAGGAATAACGTCCCTTTGTCCGATTGTTCAAAACGGCCCAGCCGCTGGCTTTGCGCGCCGGTAAAGGCGCCGCGCTCGTGGCCAAATAATTCCGACTCCAGCAAATCGCGCGGGATGGCCGCCATATTGAGTGCGACAAAGGGTTTATCTGCACGCGGGCTGTGGCGGTGCAACGCACGTGCGACAAGTTCCTTGCCGGTCCCGGACTCACCGTTGATCAGTACCGTGATATTGGACCGTGAAAGCCTGCCGATGGCACGGAATACCTCCTGCATGGCAGGCGCTTCACCAATAATTTCCGTATCGACCTGGGCGATTGCTGTAGCGGTTTTTTGTGTCCGTATACGACTTTGCTCGATAGCCCGCCGCGTCAGTTCAACGGCGTCGTCGATATCGAAAGGCTTGGGCAGGTATTCAAACGCCCCGCCCTGGTAAGCCGTTACAGCACTATCCAGGTCCGAGTGAGCGGTGATGATTATGACCGGCAAATCGGGGAAATCCGCCTGGATGGCATTGAGTAATTCAAACCCGCCCATACCCGGCATACGCACATCGGTAATCAGTGCATCCGGCTGGCCATGTTGCAGGGCTTCAACAATCCCACTGGCCGAGGAAAAGGCATTTACCTTCATGTCGGCTTTCTGCAGCGCCTTTTCGAGTACCCAGCGAATCGACTGGTCGTCGTCAATCACCCATACACTCGCCTTGTCCGTCATGCTTCCTCCAGTGGTAACAGCAGGGTGAATACGGTGTGCCCCGGTTCACTGGCAAACTCTATTATACCGTTGTGCTGGTTCACCATTGACTGGGCGATAGAAAGACCAAGCCCGGTGCCTTCTGCACGACCCGTTACCATGGGATAAAAAATCTGTTCCTTCATTGCCTCATCAATCCCTTTGCCGTTATCTACAATGTCGATACGCACCGCAAGCCGGTGACGCATCTGGCCAATGGTTACCTGGCGCTGGGTGCGGCTGCGCAGGATGATCCGGTCTGCACCGGACTGCACGGCATTGCGCACCAGGTTCAGCACCGCCTGAATCAACTGCTCTGAATCTGCATTCAGTTCGGGAATACTCGGGTCGTATTCCCGAACCACCTCAACAGCCCTGTTATCTTCCGCTTCCACCAGGCTGCGTACGTGTTCGAGCACCTGGTGGATATTGATCACTTGCTTGTGCGGCAGATTGTTTGGACCCAGCATACGGTCCACCAGGTTTCTCAGCCGGTCTGCCTCGCGCATAATGACCTGCGTGTATTCTTTTTGTTCCTCGTCGTTTAATTCGCTTTCCAGTAACTGTGCTGCGCCTCTCAGTCCGCCCAGCGGATTTTTTATTTCATGCGCCATACCACGCAGTAACTCGCGTGCTGCCCGCTGCTGCATCAGCAACTGTTCTTCGTGAGCAATCCGTATGTAGCGGTCTCTGCGCACTATTTCCAGAAGCAACTCGGAACGACTGATCGCCGTCACCGTAAAATCCACGACCATCGTCTGACCATTGACAGCCTTCAGCTCCAGTTCGCGCTCGGTAAATGAAAGCTGGTTGTCGAGCGCACCTGTCAAATATTCAGCCATGCTTTCTGACACTGAAACGAGCGCAGACCAGGCGTGCCCGACAATTTGCCGGCGACTGACCTGAAACAGGTTTTCAGCCGCAGGATTCAAATAGCGCAACGTCAATTCACTATCGATGAGCAGCACCGCGGTACTCTGAAGCTCCAGCAAACGTGCCGACCGCTGCTCCTGCGTCTTATCTGACATGGGCATGCATGGGAGTTAGCAAAAAATACGCCGCTTTCGGACAATTTCTGACAGATAGCTGCGCAAAGGAAATAATTCTTTTAATAACAATCAATAGCATCATTTTCTCCGGGGCACATAACAGGCCGGAGTAGACCCGAAGGTTATCAGGACAATCATGAAGCACACATTCACACCAACGATGCACCACTATAGTGCATGGCGTGCCGGCTGAACAGTTATCAATAGGGAAAGTACCTGAATATCAGGCATGAGGACTCAGGTCGTACCGGAGCATGGGGCAGGACTAGTTTCGTGCCGGATTAAAAACTGTCTGTCGATGAACAAAGAATCGAATCTCCTTGCTGCGCAGCAACGGCTTGCCTTTGGCATCAACAATCGCTACAGCGATCTTGTGTTCGCCACGATCCACCGTTTGCAGATCCATGGTTGCAGCAGTTCGGGGTTTACCGACCGGTTTCCCGTCGAGGAAAAACTGAAACCGGTGACCCGATCTGCTCTCGAGGGCGGGCTTGCTGGCCGCCACCACGGTGACGTTACCCGGATTACTGCGCAGGGTCTCATCCGGTTTCGGTGAAACGATTTCCACGCTCTCGTAAGCTGTAGCTTTATCCGCAACACTGACCGTTTTTTTGCTGACCGCTTTCAGGGTCGGCGCGGTGTAAACCGACAGGGGTTTCAACTGAACCCGTTCCGCACCTTTCGTGGCCTGATTACTGAAGGTGACATTGCCGTTTTCATCAATCGTTCGATAAACCTCGGCAGGCACCGGGGCTGCAAAAACGATTGCCAGTAAACATATTGTTCGGGTGGACAGGACGTTATACATATCGGTCACCTTTCACGGTGTGGTTTGATACTACCTTACCCACAGCCCGTCAGGCGCGCAACCAAAAACGCCCCCTTTCGGGGGCGTTTCCGGTACCGCTCGTCAGGTACGGTTACAGGCTGTAATACATATCAAATTCAACCGGATGGGTGCTCATGCGCAGACGCGTCACTTCTTCCATCTTCAGGTCGATATAGCCATCGATCATATCGTCAGTGAAAACACCACCCGCGGTCAGGAACTTGCGATCCTTGTCCAGGGCGTCCAGCGCCTGGTCGAACGTAAAGCAGACCTGCGGGATACTGGCTTCTTCTTCCGGCGGCAGATCGTACAGATCCTTGTCCATGGCATCGCCCGGGTGGATCTTGTTCTGGATACCGTCGAGGCCGGCCATCAACATGGCGGAGAAGGCCAGGTAAGGATTGGCGGTGGAATCCGGGAAACGCACTTCGATACGGCGGCCCTTGGGATTGGCCACGTAGGGAATACGGATGGATGCGGAACGGTTGCGTGCCGAGTAGGCCAGCATGACCGGCGCTTCGAAACCCGGGACGAGGCGTTTATACGAGTTGGTGGAGGCATTGGCAAACGCATTCAGTGCCTGGGCGTGCTTGATGATACCGCCGATGTAGTACAGGGCAATGTCGGACAGGCCGCCGTACTTCTTGCCGCTGAACAGGTTCTTGCCTTTCTTGGCCAGTGACTGGTGAACGTGCATGCCGTTACCGTTATCGCCTACCAGTGGCTTGGGCATGAATGTCGCGGTCTTGCCGTAACTGTGCGCCACATTCATTACAGCGTATTTCAGGATCTGCACTTCGTCGGCCTTGCGAACCAGGGTGTTGAACACCGTACCGATTTCACACTGGCCGGCCGTCGCCACTTCATGGTGATGCACTTCCGTCGGGCAGCCCATTTCGTCCAGGGCAAGACACATGGCGGAACGCATGTCGTGCAGTGAATCGACCGGCGGGACCGGAAAGTAGCCGCCCTTTATGCCCGGACGGTGACCGATGTTGCCATCTTCATAAACGCGTTCAGCGTTCCAGGAGGCTTCGTCGGAATCAACCTTGTAGAACGCACCGCTCATATCGGCGCCCCAGCGAACATCGTCCAGTACGAAAAATTCGTTTTCCGGACCAAAGTAGGCGGTATCCGCGATGCCGGTAGACTTGAGGTAGGCTTCAGCACGCCTGGCCAGCGAACGCGGGTCACGCTCGTAGCCTTTCATGGTGGCCGGCTCAAGAATGTCGCAACGCAGGTTCATCGTGGACTCATCGGCAAACGGATCCATCACGGCGGTAGTGGTATCCGGCATCAACACCATGTCTGACTCGTTGATGCCTTTCCAGCCAGCGATACTTGAGCCGTCGAACATTTTACCTTCCTTGAAGAAGGCAGCATTGATTTCACCGGCAGGAACGGTAACGTGCTGCTCCTTGCCCAATGTGTCAGTGAAACGCAGGTCAACGAATTTGACCCCGTTATCCTTCATCAGTTTATTTACCTTCGTTGCGGACATCTAGACTTCCTCCGAAATAGGAATTGATCTCAAAAAAACGGGTTCCGACCTGAAAACAGGGTCAAATACCGGTGAATCCAAAAAGTGTTCCTGCAAAGAGCAGGAATTATGCCACGAGAAAAATTGCTGGCAAGTCGGGGGGTTGCGATTTCTCATCCCTCAACAGCCTGGCGAGAGCGCACCAAAAGCGTGCCTTGCACAATAATTATGCCTCAAATCAGGGCGCATCAGGCGCGGAAACAGACCTGGACACCGTCCACTTCCGGTAATGACTTTGCCGCCTGCTCTATACTCTGCACCAGCCGGGCCGGGTCATCATACTGTTCCAGCACGGAAAGTGGCAGTGCAACGTCCACCTGCAGCTTGCCGGACAAATAGTGCAGGGTGATGTCTCCACTGTCGATACGGGTCAGCCCGGCCCATTTCTCACGAAGGCGGTTGATCAACTCTTCGCGCAGCGGCAGATGATCGCAGGGTGATTCCATTTCATCATCTTCCGGGTCGATATGCACTGTCACATCGGTCACTTCTTCGAAGCGTTCCAGCAGTTGCCGCCGCACGGTATCACCAATCTGGTGCCCCTCCGACACGCTGATGCGTGGATCTACCTGCAGGTGTAAATCGACCAGTGCCTGTCCGCCACTACGGCGGGTGCGCAGCATGTGCAGGGCACGCACGCCGTTCACCCCGGTAATGGCTTCACGGATGGATTCAACCAGCTCGGGTTCCAGCGCCGTATCAATCAGTTCGCGGGTGCTGGACAACACCAGGTCGACACCGATTTTTGCAATCATGACCGCCACGGCAACAGCGGCAACAGCGTCGAGGTAGTGGTAGCCCATCATGGCGCCTGCCACGCCGATGAATACCACAACCGATGAAATAGCATCGCTGCGGCTGTGCCAGGCATTCGCCATCAGCATGTTCGAGCGCAGCCTGCGTGCTACCCGCATGGTGTACTGGTAAATGATTTCCTTGGAAACAATCGAAATGAAGGCAATGATCAACGCCAGTGAGCCCGGTGCAAACAGCAGATCCGGTTCGTTAATGCGTAGCACGGCATCCCATGCGATACCGACGGAAACCAGAATCAATGCAACACCCAGGCCGACAGTCGCCAGTGTTTCAATACGCCCGTGACCGTAAGGATGATCTTCATCCGCTTCACGGTGTGAGTGTTTGGCGGCATACAGCACGACAAAATCTGTCGCCAGATCGGACAGTGAATGAATCCCGTCAGCGACCAGTGCTTCTGAATGCGCAATCCAGCCGACAATAATTTTTGCAACGCCCAGCAGCAAATCGACGACGGAGCCGATCAGGGTAACCTTGCGCACTTCGCGGTAACGGGGGTTATGAATGGATTCTTCTGCCGTTGCACTCATGTCAGTCTGCATCGCCTACGCGAATCGTAATAACGACTTCGTCCTGTTGTTCTTCTATGGATAGCACTTCATGCCCGTTAACACGGCACCAGGCCGGAATATCGTGTTTGGCACCGGGGTCGGTACAGGTTACCACCAGCGTATCGCCGGGCTGCAACTGCTGTATCCGGTCCTGGCTGCGTATGACCGGCATCGGGCACAGCATACGCCGGACATCGAGTTCGTATTGACTCACAGGTACCAGTCTGCCGGTATGGCGCTGCCGCCTGTTGGTTTGACGCTCAGTGTCCGTGTGTCAGCGTTCAGCGGGTGGATCTCGACATCGACCCGGTCCGCGCTGCGTCCCTGGCTGAAACGTGCCGTGACTTCAGCGGCCAGTTGCAGGTCGGCTTCGCTGGCCTCGCCATCAAGTAACACCAGCGGGCCATTATGACTGGTGGTAAACAGGTGCGTAAACTGTTTACGGTAACCTTCGAGAAATTTGTTCTCCCCGTCCTCGCGGCCGATGATCAATTTGAAGTTGGGGCGCGGGCGGATATGACGCCCCACCTTGAGCAACATAATGTCGTCAAATTCATATCTTCTTTCGCCGCGCGCCTTCCACAAATCCGCCAGCTTTTGTGAGTAGCTGGCATCTGTCAGGAAACAGCAACCGCCCGCCGGCTGCGCATACTCCTCATAGCCAAACTGACTGGCCAGCGCCATTTGCGGTTTGCGGCTACGGCCTTCGAAATTGTACAGCTTTTCACGATCGATCCAGCCTTCCAGCTCCGGCAGGGTAGGGGGCAGGTTCCTTGCGCACAGCGGGCGCAATAAACGGTCTTCCGCGCCGGACTCGATGGCAATGACCGGCATGGTGTCCTTGCGCTGCGACTTGGGTCGCTGTCCGATCACTTCACCGGTAATGATGAAATCAAAACCGTTTGCCTCGATCCATTGTTTCGCTTTCTGCACCATGAAAATCTTGCAGTCCAGACAGGGATTCAGGTTGGCGCCGTAACCGTGCTTCGGGTTGAGCACCACGTCCTTGTACTCTTCGATAATATCGATAATGTGCAGCTTGATGCCCAGCTGCTCGGCCACCCACAGCGCGTTGTTACGCTTGGGTTTGGCCCGGTCCTTCTTGCGGATGGCGTGGGTGTGCCCCTCCACACAAAAACCGGTGAAGAAATTGATGCCCTCGACGTGGATGCCCTGTTCCTGCATCACCCGGGCAGCCAGTAATGAATCAAGCCCGCCGGAAATCAACGCGACGGCTTTGCGTGGTTCGGTCATATCGCTACCGATTAAGTAAAAATCCGCACGGATTGTACCCTATGCCCGGACGGACATAGCGCGAAGATTGAAAGGGAATTTCGTAACCGGCCGGAATCAGTGGCGGGAACGCTGATCCTGACGCGAGGCGGGCAGGCTGCCGGAGCCGGTAACCGCATCCCAGGCACTGCGACTGCCCGTGTCCGCCCATAATTCTGCGGCAGCCAGCGGCTCCAGTGCCGGGGTGCCGGACAAACCCCGCATGGCATGCAGCACATCCATAATAGCGACGAACCCGCCCGCCAGGTTGCTGAACAACCGTTCGCTGTGCCGATCCACCAGTGAGGAAAGCTGGCCGTAGGCGCTGCGCCCGATATTCACGAAGTAGCTTACCCGCACCATACGCTTTTCAGCAATTTGCGGGAAAAGCCCGGAAAAAAGCAGGCATTGGTCGCCAACATCCCTTAAATTACCCGCTTGCTGTGCATCGGCCTGCTGTGCACGCAAAAATTCCAGCGCCATGATCTTGCGTGCCAGCTCGGGCCGGTCGGCAAACCGCATCAGCAGAAAAACCAGATAGGATTCAAGGGCTTCTTCAAGATTACAGTCACAGGCCTGCTGCGCTTCAGCGACCAGCGCATGCCATTGGGCCAGATCTGTCGGTTGGAGAACCAGCGTCTTCATCCTTCACCTCTCTCGCTTTCCCTCAGACAAATTAGCGGCCGATGGGTTTCCTGACTTGAAGGCGGTTAACACGGTTGTTGGTGCAAATTGCAGCGCGCCCTACATCCGCGCGGCCGTGCAAGCTATACTGCGCGCTTTTGACAAGGGCTGGCCTGCGATTTTGACTTCCGACACGACACCCAAAACCTTCCAGGGCCTGATCCTGGCGTTACAGGACTTCTGGTCACGGCAGGGCTGCGTGCTGCTGCAACCCTATGATATGGAGGTCGGCGCAGGGACTTTCCACCCGGCCACCTTTTTACGTGCTATCGGTCCCGAGCCCTGGCGTACCGCCTACGTACAGCCGTCCCGCCGTCCTGCGGACGGGCGCTATGGCGAAAACCCGAACCGCCTGCAACATTATTATCAATTCCAGGTTTTACTCAAGCCCAGCCCGGACAACATCCAGGCACTCTACCTGGACTCGTTACGCGAACTCGGCCTCGATCCGCTGGTGCACGATATCCGCTTTGTTGAAGACAACTGGGAGTCACCCACCCTGGGCGCCTGGGGGCTGGGCTGGGAAATCTGGCTGAACGGTATGGAAGTCACCCAGTTCACCTATTTCCAGCAGGTCGGCGGGCTGGACTGCCGCCCGGTCAGTGGCGAAATCACCTACGGCCTGGAACGTATCGCCATGTACCTGCAGGGTGTTGAAAGCGTTTTCGACCTGGTGTGGACGGATGGCCCGCAGGGCAAAGTGCTGTACGGCGATGTGTTTCACCAGAACGAAGTTGAGATGTCGACCTACAACTTTGAACACGCCAACGTGGAGGAACTGTTTCACTGGTTCGATGTGTGTGAAAAAGACAGCCAGACGCTGATTGAAGCGGGCCTCCCGTTACCCGCCTATGAGCTGATGCTGAAAGCGTCACATACCTTTAACCTGCTGGATGCGCGCAGCGCCATATCTGTTACTGAACGGCAGCGCTTCATTCTGCGGGTTCGCTCACTCGCTCGCGCCGTCGCACAGCGCTACTACGAACGTCGTGAGTCACTGGGCTTCCCGATGCTGAAAGGGGAGGCCTCGTGATGACAGAGACACGCAATCTGCTGGTTGAAATCGGTACCGAGGAATTACCACCGAAAGCATTACGGCGTTTGTCTGATGCATTTGCCGATGGAATGTCGCGGGCGCTTGATGAGGCCGGCCTGGGATTCGAGGGCATTCAACCCTATGCCGCACCGCGCCGTCTTGCACTGCTCATTCGTGCGTTACCCGTTGCACAACAGGATCGTGAAATCGTTCGCCGCGGTCCTGCGCTTGCCGCTGCCTTTGATGACGAAGGTTGCCCGACAAAAGCTGCAACGGGCTTTGCAAAAAGCTGTGGTGTCGAAGTTGAGCAACTCGATCAACTGGAGACCCCTAAAGGCAGCTGGTTGTCGTTTCGTGCCGTGGAAAAAGGAAAGTCGACCACCGAGCTTGTTCCCGGCATGGTTGAACAGGCGCTGGCCGGTCTGCCGATACCTAAACGTATGCGATGGGGCGACCGCGATGAGGAATTCGTGCGCCCGGTCCACTGGATTGTGCTGTTGTTCGGCGAGGAAGTCATCTCCGCACGCGTACTGGGCATACCTGCCGGTCGTGAAACCCGCGGGCATCGCTTTCATCACCCGCAAGCCCTTGCGCTGGCAAACGCGGACGACTATGTCACGTTACTGCGTGAACAGGGCTATGTCCTGGTAGATTACCGCGCTCGACGCGATAGCGTACGCAAGCAGGTTATTGCATGTGGTGAAAAACTGGGTGGCAAGGCATTAATTGATGAAAACCTGCTCGACGAAGTCTGTTCACTGGTTGAATGGCCGGTTGCCATTGATGGCAGGTTTGATGAAGCCTTTCTTGAAGTACCTTCGGAAGCCCTGATATCCAGCATGCAGGATCACCAGAAATACTTTCCCGTGGTAACGGAAGAGGGCAAGCTGTTACCCTGCTTCATCACGGTTGCCAATATCGAAAGCCGTGACGTGGAACAGATTCGTGCAGGTAACGAGCGCGTGATTCGTCCACGCCTGTCCGATGCCGCTTTCTTCTGGAACCAGGACCGCAAAAAACCCCTGTCGGAACGGGCCCACGGTCTGCGCAACATGGTGTTCCAGAAAAAACTCGGTACATTGTTCGACAAGCAGGAACGCATGGCTCGTCTCGCTGCCACCGTTGTAACATTGATAGGCGGCGACCCGGCGTACGCAGAGCGTGCGGCGCGCTTGAGTAAATGTGATCTGCTGACCAGTATGGTGTACGAGTTCCCGGAACTTCAGGGCATTATGGGGCGCTACTACGCTACGCACGATGGTGAGCCGGAAGCCGTTGCCAGCGCCATCGAGGAACATTATCACCCGCGTTTTGCCGGAGACAGCCTGCCACAGACTGCCACCGGACAGGCACTGGCAATGGCCGACCGTCTCGACAGCCTGGTTGGTATTTTTGCCATTGCCCAGCCGCCCAGTGGCGACAAGGATCCTTTCGCACTTCGGCGCGCAGCGCTTGGGCTGGTTCGAATTTGTATAGAAGGCCAACTCGACATAGATCTCGAAACATTACTCAATGAATCTGCCGCAGGGTTTCCCGCTGAAATAAACGCCGGTGAAGCCGTAATCCATGTGTTTGATTACATCATGGACCGGCTGCGCGGTTACTACCAGGACAGCGGCCTTTCCTCAGATCTGGTCGATGCTGTGCTTGCCACACGTCCGACACGCCTGCTCGACTTCGACAAACGCATCCGTGCCTGTCAGGTGTTTCGTGACCTGCCGGAAGCCACCGCACTGGCGGCTGCCAACAAACGTATTGCCAATATTCTCAAAAAGACGCAGGAGTCCATACCGGACAGCATCGACAACTCGCTACTGACAGACGCCGCGGAAAAACACCTTGCTGAACAACTTGCCACGCTCAAGCCCGGTGTTCTTGAATTAATGGACAAGGGAAACTATACCCCGGCGTTACAACAGCTCGCCGGCCTGCGTGACGCGGTTGATGCTTTCTTCGACCAGGTCATGGTCATGGTGGATGACGATCGTCTGCGCCGTAACCGGCTTGCATTACTTAATGAACTCGGCACACTGTTCCTTCGTGTTGCCGACCTTTCCCGCTTGCAACACTGAGGCAGCTTATGCAACACAGCGACTCCTACCAGGCCATGCTCGATGCGGTTCAGGCCTTTCACGATAAACATGACTTCCGCAATACCGGTGGAGAAGACATGACCTACCGTGTTGCGCTGATGGCTGAAGAACTTGGTGAAATATCATCCTGTGTCACCAAGGGAAAAGCTGTTGACAGCCTGTCAGAAGAAGTCGCCGATCTTTTTATCCTGCTGCTTGGCACAGCGATCGCTGCAGACTTCGATCTCAGGGAAGCCTTCTGGAAAAAAATGGAAAAGCTGATGTTACGTGAGTCGCGGATGGTTAATGGTCGAATCCGGGTCTCCGAGTTCAGGGATATGGGTTAAGCTGTTCACTGTCACCGCGACCAACGCCACACACAAAATGAATACTCCGCTTCCCTCGAAACCCGTTCTCTATTTACGCTCGTTTGTGTTCTGGATTTTTTTTGCCTCCATTACAGTATTATTCGCCCCCCTGTTGTTGCTCAGTTTTCCTTTCCCTTTTGAAAAACGCTTTGCGCTCACACATGCCTGGTCAAGGCTGACCATCTGGTGGCTGGGCGTAACCTGCAAGCTTTACTATGAAGTAGAAGGCCTGGAAAATATCAAACACACGGCCGGTATCGTGTTTTCCAAGCATCAGTCCACCTGGGAAACACTGACACTCAATTTCTGGTTCACACCACAAACCTGGGTGATCAAGCGGGAGTTGCTGTGGCTGCCGTTCTTTGGTTGGGGCGCATACATGATGGAACCTATCGCGCTCAATCGAGGCGCCGGTCGCAAAGCCGTGGACCAGCTGGTTGAACAGGGGCAGCAACGTCTCGACAGTGGACGCTGGGTCATTATCTTTCCGGAAGGTACACGCATAGCGCCAGGCAAACACGGTCGTTATCGTATCGGTGGCGCTGTACTGGCTGAGCGTACCGGTTACCCGATCTATCCTGTTGCACATAACGCCGGCGAGTACTGGCCACGCCGACAATTTATCAAGAAGCCCGGCGTAATACAGGTTCGGATCGGCCCGGCCATTTCTGCGCAGGGAAAAACAGCGCAGCAGATCCTGAAGGAAGCAGAGAACTGGATTGAATCAGAAATGGCGCGTATTACAACGCTGGACTCGCACGAGCACAGGGTAACTGACTAGACGTCGAGGTTAGAGGCGGTCAGTGCATTTTTCTCGATGAATTCACGACGCGGTTCAACCTGGTCACCCATCAGCGTAGTGAAGATTTCATCTGCCGCAACAGCATCTTCAATTTGCACCTGCAGCATACGGCGTGTCTCCGGGTTCATGGTCGTTTCCCAGAGCTGGTCCGGGTTCATTTCACCAAGTCCTTTATAGCGCTGGATGTGCTGTCCGCGTTTGGCCTCTTCCATCAACCAGTCGATAGCCTGTTTGAAGCTGTCGATAGGTTGCCGTTTTTCACCACGCTGCACACAGGCGCCTTCGCCCAGCAGATCATTGAGTTGTTCACCCAGTGCGACGATGCGGCCGTATTCGGCACTGGCAAAAAATTCGCTGGGGATCTTTTGCTCGCTGGCTGTAATGCCATGCGTCAGTCGCTTGACCGCTATGGTGAACTGTTCACGATCCTCATCCCGCGTCACGCCGATTTCAAAGCGCTCGCCGGCTTTCTGCTGGCTGTTGATTCGACTTTCCAGCTCGCGGCACCATTCCTCAATCTTTGCCACATTGTGCAGGTCAACTTCCTCGAGTGCCGGCATGTACAACATGCGCTCCAGCACAACCGGGTTGTAGCGACGCGACAAACGCTCGATTGATGCGGTGACTGACAGGAACTGCCTGGCGAGACTTTCCAGACCCGGGCCGGTCAGCGCCGGCGCGTCCTTGCTGACAAACAGACTGGCTTTGTCGAGTGCTGCCTGCAGGAGATATTCCTGCAACGCGGTATCATCCTTAACATATTGTTCTTGCTTGCCTTTTTTTGTTTTATAAAGCGGTGGCTGAGCAATGTAGACGTAGCCGTTCTCGATCAACTCCGGCATCTGGCGATAGAAAAAGGTCAACAACAAGGTGCGGATATGTGAACCGTCGACGTCCGCATCGGTCATAATGATGATGCGATGATAACGCAGCTTCTCAATATTGAATTCATCGCGGCCAATCCCGCAGCCCAGTGCAGTGATCAGCGTGCCGACCTCGGCAGACGACAGCATCTTGTCGAAGCGCGCTTTCTCCACATTGAGGATTTTGCCTTTCAGCGGCAGAATCGCCTGGGTGCGCCGATCCCTGCCCTGCTTGGCAGAGCCGCCGGCGGAATCACCCTCCACCAGGTACAATTCACTTTGTGAGGGATCACGCTCCTGGCAATCCGCCAGTTTGCCGGGCAAACCGGCAATATCCAGTGCGCCCTTGCGCCGTGTCATCTCACGGGCCTTGCGCGCGGCTTCGCGTGCCATCGCAGCTTCCATGATTTTTGCAATGATCGCCTTGGAATCTGTTGGATTTTCAAGGAGATAGCTTTCGAGTTTCTCCGATACCGTGGACTCTACAATGCCTTTCACTTCGGATGAGACCAGTTTTTCCTTGGTTTGCGAGGAAAACTTCGGATCAGGAACCTTGACCGACAGCACCGCTGTCAATCCTTCCCGCGCATCATCGCCCGTGGTATTCACCTTGTTCTTTTTGGTGACCTGTTTTTCCATGTACTGGTTCAGTGTGCGTGTCAGTGCCGCACGGAAACCGGCCAGGTGGGTACCACCATCGAGCTGGGGAATATTGTTGGTGAAACAGAATATATTTTCCTGGTAGGAATCGTTCCACTGCATCGCCACTTCAACACCGACCCCGTCACGCTGGCCCGTGAAATAAAAAACATTCTGGTGCAGGGGTGTTTTTTTCCGGTTCAGGTGCTCGACAAAGGCCCGGATACCGCCCTGGTATTCAAAAACATCCTGCTTGTCGGTTCGTTCATCCGTTAGCCGAATGCGCACACCTGAATTCAGAAAAGACAATTCTCTCAAGCGCTTGGCAAGAATGTCATAATGAAATTCGATATTGGTAAAGATTTCAGCGCTGGGTTTAAAACGAATTTCCGTACCCGTTGTATCTGTGTCGCCAATGACCTTCAACGGCGTCAGAGGCTCGCCCAGGGCGTATTCCTGGAAGTAGACGTGCCCGTCTCGCTTTACAGTAAGCTTCAGTGATTCTGAAAGCGCATTGACGACGGATACACCCACGCCATGCAGTCCACCGGAAACCTTGTAGGAATTATCATCGAATTTACCGCCAGCGTGCAGCACGGTGAGAATAACCTCGGCGGCTGATCGCCCTTCCTCCGGGTGGATATCGACCGGGATACCTCGGCCGTCATCGCTGATGGTGACCGAATTGTCACTATGCAATGTTACGGAAATTTCCGAGCAATAATTAGCCAGTGCCTCGTCGATGGAGTTATCCACGACCTCGAACACCATGTGGTGCAGACCCGTGCCGTCATCCGTGTCTCCGATATACATACCGGGGCGCTTGCGAACCGCATCGAGCCCTTTCAGGACCTTGATATTTGAGGAGTCGTAACTGGGTGTATCAGCCATGGTGCTTCATCCAAAAAATGTACGTGTATTATACCACTTCCTCGACCTGGCCGTGTTTCACGTGAAACATGCTGACTGAAGAAGATGATACGTGAGCTGTCTCCGGGAATTCGATGCCCGTGGCAAACACCTGTGCATCCAGGTTGATGAGTTGTTGCATGACTCTGGCCTGATTTGCGCTATCCAGTTCTGCGCCCAGATCATCCAGCAGAAAAAGGCTGCGTTTGCCGGCCTGGTCTTTCAGTACCAGGGCCTGGCATAGCTTGAGTCCTGTCACCAGCAGCTTTTGCTGGCCGCGTGACAGCGATTCATTCACTGCTCTGTTGCGATATTTCAGGGAGAAATCCGCCCGCTGCGGGCCGTTTCTGGTAAATCCCTGCTCTCTGTCAGTAGACAGACTTTCTTCAAGAACGGTTTTATAGTCTTTTTCCGCCGCCCATCCGCGCCGGTACTGGATTTCAAGGGAATCACGGGTATCCATGAAATCATCCATAATCACATCAAGACTGCGACCAATCTGGTGTAAATATTCCTTCCGCCAGGCGTCCAGTGCTTCGCCACAGCTTGCCAGGTCCCTGTCCCATACTGAAATCTCTCTTGCTGAAGAAGCCGATCGCAGTGCCGCGTTACGCTGTTTTATCAGTTTTTGAAACTGCTTCCAGACCGGAATGTAGTCTGGTTTCACGTGAAACAATCCCCAATCGAGAAATTGTCTTCTTAACGGTGGACCATTTTCGAGAAGCCCGTGTAAATTACCTCCGACCCACTGGAGCGGAAACAGGGCCGCCAGTTCAGACAATCTGCGCACTGGCTCACCATCAATCCGTGCCATGAGTTGACCCGGTGTGCGACTTATACCCACAGGAATCATTCGACCTGTTTCCTGCTGAAGTTTTGCAACCAGTTGAAAACCGGTAAGGCCGTGAGCGATAGCCCGATCAAGAGAGTTCGAACGAAATGAACTGGCCCGCCCCAGGACATAGATGGCTTCGAGAAGGCTGGTTTTACCCGCCGCATTCTCTCCTCTGAACAAGTTGAGTCCTGGAGAGAAAGCGAGACGGGTCTTCTCCAGATTACGGAACCCGTCAATGGAAAGTGAAAAAAGCGACATTATCTGGTCCCCGATGTAGCATCGGGGCAGGGTGGCTGCTACAACCGCATAGGCATAACGACGTAACGGTACTGATCCGTGCCAGGCTGTTTGACCAGACAACTACTGTTGGAGTCGCCCAGTATTAATTCGACCTTGTCACTGCGCACCGCGGCCAGTACATCGAGCAGGTAGGTCACGTTAAAACCGATTTCCAGCTCTCCACCTTCGTAGTCGACATCAAATTCCTCATCAGCTTCTTCCTGATCAGGGTTATGTGCTTGAATTTTTATGTTATTTTTTTCAAGATTGAGGCGTATACCACGGTACTTCTCGTTTGACAGGATAGACGTCCTGGACAGGGCCTGGCGGAATAATTCCCGGTCAGCCACAATCAGTTTGTCACCACCTTTGGGCACCACGCGATCATAATCCGGAAAGCGTCCATCAACCAGTTTGGACGTAAAACAAACATCCCCAACAGTAAGGCGAATATGGTTCGCACCCAGTTCCACGGCAACGGATGTTTCACTGTCATCCAGTAGTCGCTGTAATTCCTGTATCCCCTTGCGCGGCACGATGACCTGGCGCGGATTATCGGTCTGGATCTCTACCGGCACATCGCACAGGGCAAGTCGGTGACCATCGGTGGCGACTGCACGTAAAAATCCATTGCCCATTTCCAGCATCAGTCCGTTCAGGTAATAACGAACGTCCTGCTGGGCCATCGAGAACTGGGTTCGATCGATGACTTCTTTCAATTCACCCTGTGACAGCGTAAATCTTGAATCACCGTTAATTTTTTCAACGAGGGGAAAGTCAGCTGCGGGTAGCGTCGAAAGGGTAAAGCGGCTTTTTCCGGAACGGATCTGGGCTTTCTGTTCCTTGATCGATAGCTGGATGCTGGCGTTTTCCGGAAGGGCCTTGCAGATATCAATCAGTTTACGCGCAGGCAGGGTAATTTCACCCTCCTCACTGATGTCCGCTGAAGTTTCCGCCTGGATTTCCACCTCCAGGTCTGTCGCTGTCAGTTTGAGCCGGTCACCACTTGCATTGATCAGGAGATTGCCCAGCACAGGTAGTGTCTGGCGTCTTTCGACAACACCGATAACCTGTTGCAGGGGTTTCAGGAAAGACTCTCGGTCTATCGTGAATTTCATTAATTAACTATCCTTTTTATAATACAGGTTACTGTTGTTAAGGGCAGTAAGATCGGTTGATAACATGTACTTTATACAGCAGTTTCATGTTGTTACATCCTGAAATCGGTGTTCAAAAGCAGGCTCGGTGACTGTGGGGTTCCTGTGGATAATATCGGATAACTTTCAGATGACAAGACCATGCACCGGTTATCCACATCATGTTGTGAGTATTCTCCACAGGTTGCTATAGTCCTCGGCAATGCGCATGTCCGCATCTTTCAATTCGCTGACCTTGCGGCAGGCGTGTAATACCGTTGTATGGTCGCGTCCACCGAAAGCCTGGCCGATTTCGGGCAGGCTGTGGTTCGTCAATTCCTTTGCCAGTGCCATGGCAATCTGCCGCGGCCGGGTCACCGAGCGGGTACGACTGGCCGAGTGCAGGTCAGCGACGCGTATTTTGTAATACTCTGCAACGGTCTTCTGGATATTGTCGATTGAAACCAGTTTATCCTGCAAGGCTAGCAGATCCCGCAAGGCTTCTTTAGTAAATTTGAGGTCAATGGATCGCCCGGTGAATTTTGCACTGGCGATAATGCGTTTCAATGCGCCTTCCAGCTCACGCACGTTGGAGTGGATCCGTTTGGCCACGAAAAAGGCGACGTCGCTAGGCAGGTCGATATGAGCCTGTGCCGCCTTGTTGACCAGGATGGCGACCCGTGTTTCCAGTTCGGGGGGTTCAATGGCAACGGTAAGCCCCCAGCCAAAACGGGATTTAAGGCGTTCCTCCAGGCCCTTGATCTCTTTCGGGTAACGGTCACAGGTCATAATGATCTGACTCTGGCCTTCGAGTAACGCATTGAATGTATGGAAAAATTCTTCCTGAGAACGTTCCTTGCCGGCAAAAAACTGGATGTCATCGATCAACAGTGCATCGACGGTACGGTAGTAGCGTTTGAACTCATTCATGGCGTTGTGTTGCAACGCCTTGACCATGTCGGCAACGAAGCGCTCGGAATGCAGATAAACCACTTTAGCACCGGGTCGCTGATTGACGATCATATTGCCGACCGCGTGCATGAGGTGTGTCTTGCCCAGCCCCACCCCGCCGTAAATGAACAGGGGGTTATAAGCCGTGCCTGGATTTTCGGCGACCTGAATGGAAGCGGCGCGAGCCAGCTGGTTGGATTTGCCTTCGACAAACGTATCGAAATTAAACGTGTTGTTGAGATTTCCACTGGGCAGTTCGCGGGTTTCGCCGCGCCGTTCCACGGCAACAGGTTGGGCCGCTTTTTTTTCCACCACCGGTGCTTTGACGGAACCGATTCCCAGTTGAACGGCGATGGTTTCGGCATTCGGGCGGGAATCGACGGCTTTCTGGATATGTTCCAGAAAATGCTCGTTAACCCAGTCCAGTACGAAACGGTTTGGCGCCAGTAAGGTCAGGTTTTCGCCGTTCTCGATGGCATGAAGGGGCCGTATCCAGGTGTTAAACTGTTGTTCGGGCAACTCGTTTTCGAGCTGTGACAGACATTGTTGCCAGAGTGTACCTTGCAAGGGGATAGTCCTGTTTTTGTCGTTACCGGGATGAGCGGGGCCGATCAGTCTAACGCCACCACGTTGACTTATCCACAACCCGGTGGAAGATAAAATTATCGCGCGGTGGTTGACAGCGCGGGGGGTAAGCCAGTAACCTGCGCGGCCTGATTTGGCCCGTCGTAATCGGGCCTTTAACCTTTTTTGGGAACGGTTTGCGCCATGAAGAGAACATTCCAGCCTAGCAACCTGAAGCGCAAGCGTACACACGGTTTCCGTGCCCGTATGCGCACCAAGAACGGCCGTCTTGTCATCAAGGCCCGCCGTGCAAAAGGTCGCGCGCGCCTTTCTGTCTGACCGGTCACCTTGACAGGCGCCAGCGCCACCTATCCCGCTGCGTACCGCCTGCTCACAGCCGCCGGTTTCCAGCGTGTCTTCCGGCATTGCGACATCAAGGTCAGTGATCGATATATCACCGTGCTTGCAAAATACAACGACCTGGGCCACCCGCGACTTGGTACTGTTGTGTCGATAAAAAATGCCGGCAACGCGGTCAGGCGCAATCGTATCAAGCGCCTGATACGGGAAAGCTTTCGTCTCAATCGTTCCGAAATGGATAATGTTGACCTGGTGGTACTGGTGCGCGCCGGCATCAGCGCGTGCAGCAACAAAAAAATTTTCCGTTCACTGGAAACGCACTGGCGTAAAATCGCTTCTCATGCGCAAGCTGATTCTGATACTCATTAAGGTTTATCGCCTCATCGTCAGTCCCTGGCTGGGAAACCACTGCCGGTTTACACCAAGCTGTTCAAGCTATTCGCTGACCGCGATCGAACGCTTTGGCGTTTTTCGTGGTGGCTGGCTGGCGCTGCGACGGATCGGTTCCTGTCACCCCTGGCGCGAAGGTGGTGTAGACCCTGTGCCGTCAACCCTGTGCAAGCATTCAAGCAAACAAAAAACGACTCATTCCCATGGATAATCCACGCGTACTTCTCGCTATCGCCCTGTCTTTCATCATTCTGCTGCTGTGGCAGACCTGGATGGACGATTATGGACCGGCACCTCAACAGCAAGCTGTGGAAGGTGCTGCTGAAAACAAAAACAGTGTTGATGGTGAAGTGCCGCAGTCTGTCGCCAATGATATGCCCAGCAGCGAAATTACCGGGCAGAAGGCTGCGGATGCCCTGCCTGATGCAAGCCCCGCTTCACTGCCGACAGGCCAGTTGATCGAGGTGCTGACGGATACTTATCGCGCGCTTATCGATACCCGTGGTGGTGAGCTGGTCGAAGTTGATCTGTTGCAGTATCCGGAGACCCGCGAACCTGACAGTCCGCCGTTCCGCTTGCTGGAGCGCGGGGACGCGCAATTGTTTATCGCCCAGAGCGGGTTGCGTACCGGAAAAACCGACGCAGAACCCAATCACCACGCCATGTTCACCTCAGAGCAGACCCGCTACCAGCTGACCGACGGCGCGGATGTCATCGAAGTGCCCCTGCACTGGTCAAACGAGGCCGGTGTGCAGGTCACCAAAATCTACCGCTTCCGGCGTGGCAGTTATGTGGTGGAGCTGGGCTTCGATGTTGTAAACAACAGCGACACCAGCTGGAGCGCACGTCCCTATTATCAGTTGCAGCGCACACCCTTGCAGCATACCTCGCGTTTCCTCTACACCTATACCGGTGGTGTCATCTACAGCCCGGAAGAAAAGTACGAGAAGATCAGTTTTGACGATATGGAAGATGAAAATCTCAGTCGCGAGATAAAGGGCGGCTGGGCGGCCATGTTGCAGCACTATTTTCTGGCAGCGCTGGTTCCCGATCCCGAGGTAACCGCACACTACTACAGCCGCGCCCTGGGGAACCAGCGTTACCTGATCGGTTTCTCCGATGCGAGTCTGACCGTGGCACCCGGCGAACAGGTCAGTACCAGTGTGCAGTTATTTGCCGGGCCGAAACTCCAGCACATGATGGCCGACGTGGCACCGGGCCTGGAGCTGACGGTTGATTACGGCAAGCTCACCCTGCTGGCACAACCGATTTTCTGGTTGCTGGAAAAGATCCATGCGCTGGTGGGCAACTGGGGCTGGTCGATCATTTTTCTTACCATGATCATCAAGGGCCTTTTCTTCAAGCTGTCTGAAACCAGTTACCGCTCCATGGCCAACATGCGCAAACTGGCACCGCGCATGAAAGCGCTCAAGGAGCGCTACGGCGACGACAAGCAGAAACTCAATCAGGCCATGATGGAGATGTACAAGAAGGAAAAGGTCAACCCGCTGGGCGGTTGCCTGCCTGTACTGGTACAGATCCCGGTGTTTATCGCCCTGTACTGGGTATTGCTGGAAAGCGTGGAGATGCGCCAGGCACCGTTCATGCTGTGGTTGCAGGACCTGTCTTCTGCCGATCCGTATTTCATCCTGCCGTTGCTGATGGGTGTCACCATGCTCATTCAGCAAAAGCTCAACCCGGCGCCGATGGATCCTATCCAGGCCAAGGTGATGATGATTCTGCCGGTGGTGTTCACCGTGTTCTTCGCCTTCTTCCCGTCCGGACTGGTGCTGTACTGGGTCGTCAACAACACACTGTCCATCGCCCAGCAGTATGTCATTACCAAACGGGTTGAAAGGGGAGAGTCCTGAACCTGGCCAGGCTATGCAACAGGCACCCGCTGACACCATAGCCGCCATCGCCACGGCGCCGGGGCGTGGTGGTGTGGGTATCCTCAGATTGTCCGGCGCTGATGCGCCGCGTATTGCTGAACAGATTGCCGGTCCCCTGCCCGTTCCACGTATGGCTGAATTGCGGGTGTTTCGCGACAGCGCCGGTGAACAGATTGATGAAGGTCTGGTACTGAATTTCCCGGCCCCCGGATCCTTTACCGGCGAACACGTAGTGGAACTGCACGCCCATGGTGGTCCGGTGGTGCTGGATATGCTGCTTGCCCGGCTGCTTTCGCTGGGTGCGCGCGCCGCCCGTCCGGGGGAATTTTCCGAACGCGCATTTCTCAACGACAAACTTGACCTGGCCCAGGCCGAGGCGATTGCAGACCTGATCGACAGCGACACCGAGCAGGCGGTGCGCGCCGCCACCCGCTCCCTGCAAGGTGAGTTTTCCCGGCATGTCCACCGTCTGGTCGATGTACTGACCGGTCTTCGAACCTACGTCGAAGCGGCTATCGATTTCCCGGACGAGGAAATTGATTTTCTCAGCGATGGACAGGTTCAGACACAATTGAAGGTGGTCCGTGAACAACTGGCGGAAGTCGGGAAACAGGCCCGACAGGGACAATTGCTGCGCGATGGTATGACGCTGGTGATTGCCGGCCGGCCCAATGCCGGCAAATCCAGCCTGATGAATGCGCTGGCCGGTCGCGAAGCGGCCATTGTCACCGAGGTCGCAGGCACCACGCGTGATGTGCTGCGTGAACATATCCAGATTGACGGTATGCCCCTGCACATCATCGATACAGCTGGCCTGCATGACAGTAATGACCCCGTTGAGCAGGAAGGCATACGCCGCGCCTGGCACCAGATTGAACAGGCCGACCGGGTGTTGCTGGTCATCGATGATCAGCAGGGTTTTCGTGAGGAAGACCGGCAGATCCTCGAACGCTTGCCGGAAAAGCTGCCTCACACCAGGGTTTACAGCAAGATCGACCTGACCGGCCGTCGCGGCGGGACCGTGAGCGACAACAACACAACCGCCCTGGCGCTCAGCACCCGCAGCGGGGAAGGAATGGGCGCGTTACGTGGCCACCTGAAACAGTTGATGGGCTACCGGGCGACGCCGGCCGGTGGCTTCAGCGCACGCCGCCGACACCTGGACGCATTACAGCGCGCAGCCCGGCACCTGGAAGCCGCTACGGCTTGTCTGGATACGGGTGCAGAACTACTGGCCGAGGAACTGCGCCTTGCCCAACAGCACCTGTCAGCCATCACCGGTGAATTTTCCAGCGACGATTTGCTGGGTGAGATTTTCTCGGGGTTTTGTGTCGGGAAATAAAAACCCCGCCGAAGCGGGGTAAAATCTGGAGGAGTTTCAATAAAAATGTGTCAGATATCAGAGAGCGAATCGACTTTCCTGTAGGTCCAGCCCTGTTGCAAACGCTTGACGATGTGGTCAACCGCCGTCTCGCCGGAATGCACATCATTGATGAGTGTAACGTCGCCACCGGCTCGCTCGATATTGCGGATAGCATTCATGCAGGCGATGAATTGCAGGTTATTGTATTTCTCAGTGAGCGCTCTCACCCGCTGTTCGTAGGGCGATTTACCGATACGCAGCAGGTCCAGGCCGCCGGAGTTGGCGACGACTTCAACCTGGACGCCTTTTTCACGGTGTTCCTGCAAAAAATTTTCCGTGTAGTCGAGCAGCAGTCCAAAATGCTCCGGGTCGGAATCGTCTATATGCAGCACAATCCGGTCAGGGTCACTGACTTCTGCCAGTGTCGTGGTGCCGCGATCCGCGCACACGTAGCCGAGTAAGCCACCGCCAACACCAATCGCGAGCGCTATGAGTGAGGCGGCTACCCCGCTGCGCAGTACATGCCAGGGCGCCTTGCGCCGTGGCAGTTCATGTTGTTGCGGCGGCATGGCGGAACCGAAACCGGTACGCATCCAGTCCTTGGTGCGTCGCAGGCTGCAGATGCGTTGCGATAGTTCCTTGTCCTGCTCCATGGCAGCCAGCACGGCGTTTTGCTGTGCGGCTTCAAGTTCTCCATCGATGTATGCGGTCAGAGTCGCATCATCCCAGTGTTCATTCATCATCGCGCTCACTTCACCCTTCTCAGCGACGGGCCGACCGGTTCGGCCGACGATACTTCATCTGTATCGAGCAGCTTGACCAGACCTTTACGTGCCCGGTGCAATCGGCTCATCACGGTGCCCGCGGGGATTTCCAGAATCTCCGAGACGTCGTTATAGGAAAAACCTTCCAGATCTACCAGCGCCAGTACCCGGCGTTGTTCCAGCGGAAGTGCTGCAACGGCAAGCCTCACCCGGCTGACAATTTCCAGCCGGTCGATCATCAGGTCCGGGCCGGGTTTGTCGCAGGGCCGTTCATCGTCCAGGTCTTCGTGTGGACGGCGGCTGCGCAGGTACTGTTTCCAGCAATTATTGAGAATGCTGTACAACCAGGCGTTCAAACGCTCCTTGTCACGCAGCTGGTGGACTTTCTGAAGCGCCAGCGACAGGGTTTCCTGCACCAGGTCGTCAGCCAGCATGCTGTCGCCACACCACGCCAGCGCGACCCGGTACAGGCGTTCACGGGAAGCGGCAATGCGCGGGCGCATCGACACACATTTATTTATGCAGCTAATCAGACCCATATTCTTCAGATGCAACACAATCCCCTTTTATTTCACCTGTAAGCGCATTTTTTATGGCCTTGTGTGAAGAACCGGGTTCTCCCGGGTGCCGATTCCTTCTGCATAGTAACGCCGCAGGTGCTAGCGGGCGACTATTTGCCCCTGTTGGTGGGCTTTTTCTGCCATTCAAAGACTTTGTGAAGATTGGTTTTACGACAAATTTTATTCAAAACGGGAATATTTTGTTGTCCACCTGTCTCTACTTAAGCGAAAACCAGCAGAGAGGTGGAGGAATCTCACATGAAGCTCAATTTATGTCGCTCCCTGAGCGCGATCAGTCTTGCCATTGCCATTTTCGGAGCTGCCCCGGTTGCCGCAGAGCGTTTGGACAAAAAGCCGGCCGCATCGCCGGATCTTTTTCATCCTGCGCGGATAACAAAGGTTCCGGAGGCACCGGATGAGAAGCCCTTTGCCGAGCATTTTATCGTTTTCCACATCTCCAGCGGTGATGCGTTTGCACAAAAGCTGGTGCTGAATAATGCCCAGAACCTGGCAAATTTCTATGGCCCGGATAAAGTCATGATTGAAATCGTGGCCTACGGTCCCGGGTTGAGGGCCCTGTTTAAGGAGAACGCCTATGCGAAACGCATCGAGCGGCTGGCGGAGCAGGGCATCACCTTTACAGCTTGCGCCAATACCATGACAGCGATGGGCAGGGATTTGCCGAGTCTCAATAAAGTCGCCAGGGTAGTACCCGGCGGTGTGGTGAGATTGACAGAATTGCAGGAAGCCGGCTGGGTGTACATCAGGCCCTGACAGAAAATCGCTTGAAGCAAAAACGACTCAATAAATTAAAGACGAACAAATACCACCACCTGGAGGGGTATTATGCTGAAGACACTCCAACCTTTACACAAGGTCGTTCCCGCCGGACTCGCATTGATGCTGGCACTGGGCGCTACGACCACACAGGCCGCCAACTGGTTCAAGCTGCGAGGCACGGAACCGGGCGGTATCTCCCATACCTTGCAGGTATGGGGCTTCCTGCAGCCGACATACGCCGCTGATTTCAGTGATGATATCAAGGGTGGTATCGGTGGCTTTGCGGCCGCTAATGACGACAAGCAGGTACCGGGCACGATCCCACCGGATCGTACATCGCGGTCAAGTTTCTACATGAGACGTGCACGAATCGGTATTCGCGGCACCATGATCCCGATCAGCAATGACATCGACTATTTTATTCTCACAGAGTGGGGACAGAACGGCATAACGCGATCAGACGGTGGCGCAAAGCTGCTGGACGCTTCTATTACGTTCAACCAGTTGTCGCGTGGTACGGATGAAAATGGTTTGCAGAATCTGGGTGTCAGGCTTCGCGTGGGCCAGTTCCTGTTTTCGCAGACCTCGCAGGCGTTGTCTCAGTCCACTCCGGGACGCCGCGTGCATATTTTCATGCCGGAAGCGACTTTTGCACATGCCATTGGTCGTTTCGTGACCGATAACGGTGTGCATAACTGGCCGGAAGCCGAGACGAGTGCCAACGGCGCACGTGATGTGGGTATAGAGCTTTTCGACTGGACTGAATTCAAGGACCCCATGTTCGGTGGCGGTCCGCTGGAATTCACCTATTCGTTAGGTCTGGGCAACGGTGATGCGATCGGCGAGCTGAACCGGGATGGCAATTACAAGAAGTACGCCTGGCTTTCGCTGGCAAAATTGCTGGACGATACGCGTGGTCCGCGTCGGCATGACATTCAGGTGTATGGCTGGTTTCAGGACACCAATGTTCTCTTCAATAATGACATTGATGGCGATGGAAGACCGGATAACCTCCCTGTCGGACCGGCGGGTGGCGATGCTAATCCTTTTAATCTGACTGCAGCCAATCTGAGTTGCGGTAACCGGGTCTGCAAGAACGGTTTCCAGAAAGACGAGAAGCAGCAATACTATGGCTTCGGTATCGAGTATTTCGATAAACCGTTCGCCAACCTTGGGCAGTTCCGTTTTGAGGCAGAGTGGCAGAAGCAGCGCGGTCTGACGTTTGACGGTGCACATTCTCCATCAGCAGACGTAAATGATGCGGTTGGTGGTTTTGACAGCATCCTGTATTCGCCAAACAGCGAAAACACCGGCTGGTTTGTCGATGTTGGCCATGACATCCACAAATATCTCGGTCTCCGCAAACGAACGACGATCAATCTCCGCTACGACGAGTTCAACCGGAACAGAGGCAACAAGTTCAGGGAAGTCATGTGGAAGACATGGACCCTGACGGGCGAGTATTTCTTCCACAAGAAAGCACGTGCAACCTTGACATATCAATGGAGGGATTTTGATGCCGATGATCGTGTTAATCCCTACCTGACCAACGGTAACGCAGTGCTGGAGCAGATAGATCAGCGAATTGGCTTGCAGGTGACCTTCATCTACAAGAATGTGCTGTTGCGCTGATCTGTAACGGAAAGTTGAGAGATTGCAACTAGAGGCCCATACGGGCCTCTAGTTGTTTACGATTTGTGATATGTTCAGACAGCGTTGATGATTTGAAGCGGAAGGTGTGATGACCGGGTATCCCGAAAACTGGCGGGCCAGAGGTATAGTCGTACTGGTTACGTTGTGTCTCGCTCTGGGGCTGACGAATCAGGCATATGCTGCGAGGCAGGAACAGAAGCGTGGCGTAATCATTCCGGATGCAGAAAGAATTTACTCCGATGTTTCCACAGAAATACAGGCAAGCCCGGCCGGTGCTATCTGGAAAATACCCCTTCCCAACCAGGACGCCTG